>JAPLWD010000069.1 GCA_026396775.1 Candidatus Gribaldobacteria bacterium | reverse complement strand
GCGAAATCCTGATTAACTATCCGGCCTATTTTTCCAATCGAACTAAGCTGGCTTGTTCGCCCGAAAGGGCTATTGGAATTAGAGGTAAACTAGAAAAATATTTTCAAAATAAAGGCTGGATGATTCTGAAATCAGGCGATGAAACCGGCGGTTTAAAAGCCCATTTAGATGAAAATTCTTATGTTTGGTTTCGCCAATCCAAAACCGAGCCGGGAGCTTTTCGGATTTACGCTGAAGGTGATGCTAGTCAAGAAAAGGTTAATAACCTTCTCAATGAAGGGATTAAAGCCTTTAATGATTGTGAAAAAATATGAAAACAAACATTGAAGCTATTAAAAAAATGTATCTTGAGGGGGTAGAGAAAAATACTCCTGATGAGATTAAGCAAAATCCAGTTTTTGACTTATCCAAAAAAGATGAAATTGAAATAGAGTTAAACAAAGAAATAATAGAGAAATTAAAGCTGGAAGATTGGGCTTTGGGTTACAAGAAAGAGGCTGCAATTTCAACAGCTGGCATTAGGGGTGCCCAAAATATTTTGTATCCTTGGGATCGTCGCTTTCCTTTTAATTATATGGGAGTGGTTTTGGCCACTTTGGCGAAATGTTTAGTTTTAAAAGAAGAAAAACCAGGCCAGGTTTTAAATAAAATAGTGGCGGGGGAGGTTAGATATAACACCAAAGAATATATAGAAATTATCTCCAGAGTGGAAGCCGGGCTTGGGATTAAAGTTCATTTGCCCAAAAACGACAGGCCGATGCCAATTTGGTTGGTTTCGTTTTTACTTTTTATGAACGATTTTGATGGAGGAGAATATGTAACAGCCAGCCACGCTGTTTCCAGTAAAACTGCCACCAAGGATTTGGATGGTGAGGGTAGCCAATTTTTACCGGAAAAAGCCACAGCTTTTGCTGATAAAATAGAAGAGATTATTAAGACAGGCAAGGAAAAAGGTTTTTTGATTAAATTGTCGGCTAAGAAAAGCGATTTAATAGTAGAAAACTTAGATGGCATCACTGAATATGTTGAGTATTTAAAGAAAGGCGTTTTAGACGAATCCTCAATTGATTTAATCAAGGAACAAATCAAACAGGGGCTTAAAATAACTTTTGATTTTGGCGGGGGTTGTATGCACTCGGTGATGGAGGGTATTCTTGAAAAAATAGGCGTAGAGCAAGCCTTTGAATACTTAAGAGAAAAATCAGATCCGTTTTATTATGGGATCGGTAAAATTTTAAGAGAAAATAAAAATACTGGCCAAGAGGAGTTTTTTGATTTGTCTTGTGACGCTTCTATTCTTGCAGTGGTTGCAACAATGGATTTTAAGGATTTGCTGAAGAAGAAATCACTGGGGCATATTGTTTTTTCGGTTGATCCGGATGGTGACCGAATTGTTTTAATGCAAATTGAAAGCAAGAGTAATTCTAATAAATTATCTAATCTTGGAATTAGCTTTGTTGATTTAGACGAGGAGAGAATTTTAGTAGTTTACCAGCCCAACTATGGGTTTTTAATGCTGTTTGACTATTATGCCAAGCAATTAAAACAAGCCGGTAAATTTGAAAAGCACAATCGGTTTATTATTAAAACTACAGTTACCTCAAAGGCTTGGGACGAATGGGCAAAAAATAATCAAGTTAAAGTGATAAATACGCCAGTGGGCTTTAAAGAGATTGCCAATGTAATGAAAAAAGTTGAAAAGCAAATTAAAGCTGATGAAAAGGCTGACATTATTATTAAAGATATTTTTGGGAAAGATATTAACTTAGGTAAACTTCCAAGAATGTTGGCGGGTGGCGAAGAAAGTGGAGGAATGATTATTGGGCCAGAAGAATATATCAAAAGCCAAGCTGGTAGGGTGGCCATTTCTATGCGCGAAAAATCAGCAGGCGAGTCAGCGGTGTTAGCCACCGTTTTAGTTGCTTATTTGTTTAAAAATAAAATAATACTTTCGGATTATTTGGAAAGTATTCTTGAAGAAAATAAGATTGAAAACAGATATTATGTTAGGGGTGATAAAACTTATTACAATGAAAGCGAGCCTAACCCTGAAGCTTTAAAACAGCAAAAGAAAATAGGCGAGAAGCAAAGAGATAAGGTTTATTCTTTCTATTTAGCTTTAGTGATGGCTAAAAATCAAAAGATCATAACTTTTGAGCAAGCCAAAATAATTTTACAGCAAGTCTTTCCAACTTTAGATTTTAATGATTTGAAAGATATCATTTTTGTTGGTGATGGAATTTATTTTGATTTTGTTGATATGTTCGTTGAAATCAGGAAATCAGGCACAGATGCTAAGGCTAGAATTTATGTTTGCTCGCAAGATAAACAAAGATATAATGACACTGCTCATAAATTTGAGGAATATGAAGGGGATTTACCCCAAATTTTTCAAAAGTTAATTTCTCAAGAATTTATAGATAGGTCTCAAGCCCTAGCTGATGAAATTTATACCCAATACTTCCGCCAAGGTTTATAATTTATGGTCGTCTTGTCTCTAAAATGACATTGCCAGCAAAGTTCCTTGGAACGATGCTGGCTTTTGAGTTTTACCCCGGATACTGACCCAATATCAATTTTATGTTCGGAGGTTGTTGATAAATACTGACATCTTGAGACACTTCTGGGCTAACGCCCAAGCAAGTGTCTGTTAGTTTAAGTATACCGGGGAAAATAATGTAGTTAGATGATAAAGCAAGAATTAAAAAAACAACGAGAAATAGTAGCTCGATCAGAGATAGTGACTTAGTCATGGCCAGCTCCTTTCTAGTTGAAAATAAAAAAGTTAAGGTTTATCTAATCTAACCATACACTGTTTATTTTCTTTGTAAATAATTTTGCGATTCAAAACCTATAATGGCAGTTCACTTTTGAGACGACCGTCATGAAAGTGAACTAACCTAAGAAGGGGCTGTCATCACGAGCGAGCCCGAGCTTACGAGGGCGAGCGTGGCAATCTTGAGATTACTTCGTCGCTTCGCCTGCTGGCTATGCTCCTCACAATGACATATGGTGTAAGTTGACACTAAAGTTTATCGGGAGTAGCCTAGGTTTATAAAAGTTATTGAGAGTTAGTTGCTACTAGGTTTGGCACATTGCCAATTAAAAAAGGAGATCAGTAAAATGGAAGTTTTTACCTATCTTAATGAAGACGGAGAATTATATATTTTGAAGAACGAGCTAATTACCCAGATGATGTCACCAAATTACACGTGTGTAACCTTATAATAAAGGGAGGGGGGCTGGCAGATATCGGGGCTGTACGAATTACAGATGGCGAAATTGATGAGGAGGATACAGACGGTGCATTCTTCTTGGCTGTAGGGGGTAAGTATAACCTCCTGTTAGATATCCTATTAGATAACACCTACAAGATCAAAGGTGTGTATGTCGGGAAGTATAAGCTTGAAAACGAAAAAGGGGTACAAGAAGAGTTTTTGTGTTTTACTTCGGGTGAATGCACCTTCTGGACCCTTGCCGTAGAGACACAGACTCTCTCGGGTCTGGTTGATATGAAGCCGAAAGTTCTAGGCAAATGACATTTAGACTAGAACTTAAAAAGGCGCCGACTTTTTGGCACCTTTTTTGAATAGTTTTTAATATATTTCTTAATTTAAACCCATGGCGGAGCGGGCTTTTTGAATGGTGTCTTGAGCAATGGCACGGGCGTGGTTGGCGCCGTCAGTTAAGATTTCGTTCAATTGCGAGGGGTTGCTTTCTAATTTAGCTTTTTGGGCTCTGAAGGGTTCTAGTGTTTCAATTAGTAAGTCAGCTAGTTTTTGCTTAAATAGTTGATAACTTTGGTCGGTAAACTCTTTTTCTAAATCTTTAATGCTTTGATTGGAAAATGAACTATAAATAGTTAGCAGATTGGAAATGCCTGGTTTTTCTTTGGGGTTGTACCTTATTTCTTTACCAGAGTCAGTGGTGGCTGAGCCGATTTTCTCTTTAATTTGTTCGGGGCTGTCAAAAAGCCCAATTCGGCTTTCGGCTTTGTCGGTTTTAGACATTTTTTTGGTGGGTTCGGTTAATGACATAATGCGAGCGCCGATTTTAGGAATTTGAGCTTTGGGCAATTTAAAAACTTCGCTAAATTTACTATTAAACCGGCGGGCAATTTCTCGGGTTAACTCCACGTGTTGTTTTTGATCTTCGCCCACCGGTACAACATCAGTTTGATAAAGCAAAACATCAGCAGCCATTAAAACGGGGTAGTTTAAAAGACCGGCATTAATATTTTGTAAGAATTTAGCTGATTTATCCTTAAACTGGGTCATGCGTTGTAAATCACCCAGGGGCGTAATGGTGTTTAAAAGCCAAGCCAATTCAGCATGTTCTTTGACTTGGGATTGAACAAAAATGATTGATTTTTGAGGGTCGATGCCCGAAGCCAAATAAACCGCAGCAACTTCGTGGATTTTAGTTTGTAAAACTTTAGTGTCATAGGGCACAGTAATAGCATGCCAATCCACAATGCAAAAAACACACTCGGCTTGATTTTGTAAATCCACCCACTGCTTAATAGCGCCCAGATAATTGCCAATATGTAATTCGTTGGTTGGTTGAATTCCACTAAAGACTTTCATATATTTTTATTATATTACACTAATTAATTTTTTTAGCCAGAATGACTTGGTGCTTTTCTTTTCCGCTTGTGTCAATTTCATTAAAGATGATTTGAAATCCTGCATTTTGAATAATCTCTTTATTTTTTTCTGAATCATAATGACTCCAGTACATATTTACACCATGAAAATCCTCTTCGCCTTCCCATTCGGATGCCCCCATTGTTATCAAAATTAATCCGCCCAAAGGGATAAACGAGTTAAATTTTTTAAATAGCTCTTGATGGGTTTCCCTTGGGGTGTGAAACCTTGCATAAAACGACACAATGGCACCAGCTTGGTCTTCGCTATTCTGCAACTCTGACATATTTTTGATTGCATATATCGCTTGGGGCACATTCTTTTTTGCCAGCTCAATTTGTTTTTCTGAAACATCTATACCAGTTACCACATACCCTTTTTCAATTAAGTATTTATCAATTGGTACTCCTGCGCCACAACCAATATCTAGTATCTTTGAACCGTGGGGCAGTAGGCTTTTTAATCTCTCTAAGTATAGGAAATTTTTAAATTCGTTGCGTTGTGCCAAGTAATTTTCAGCAACCTTATCATATCCCTCTGTGACGATTTTTTGTTTCATATTATAACTCTTCCTCTGTGATGACTCGGATGTTATTCTTTTTCAAGAGGGCGGAGGTGACTCCGTCTCCTGCGATAATTTTTTTGGAAAAGGAGCCGTCGTAGATTTGGCCACAGCCACAGGAGGGGCTTTTTTGTTTTAAAATCGCTTCTTTAATACCGTATAGCTTTGCTATTTTTAAAACTTGTTCAGCTCCTTTGTTAAAATTATCTGAAACATTTTGGCCGGACTTGGTAAAAACTTGATTACCTTTTTGTTCGGCTGGTTCTCGGGGTGTTGATAGTCCACCTAATTGTTCGGGGCAAACTGGAATTAAAACCTCTTTTTGCGAAAGGCTGATAACCTTTTCGTTGCCTTTTTCTTTCCCATCATAGCGACACTTTATTCCCAATAAACAAGCACTACATATTTTCATATTTTGTTCCAATATTTTTCAACTTCGGCTACTATATCTTGTGGTCTTCTAATTAAAGCTATTGGATTACCGTTTGATAGAGTCGCTTCATTATGGACTCCATAGGTTACGGCAAGAGATTGAACGTTTAGCTTATTTGCCTCTCTCAAATCGCCTAGGGTATCGGTAATAAAAACACAATCAGCAACTCCTGTTCCGTATTTTTCAAATACCATTTTTATTTTTTCAATTTTACTTTTATGAACATCCGCCCCTAGAATATCTACAAAATATTGCACAAGGTTATGTTTAGTAAGCCAGTCATGGATAACATTTGAAGTACTAGAAGAAATGATGATTAGTTTATATTGACCAGAGAGCTCAATTAAAGCTTCACGGATTCCGTCTATAACTGGCAACTGGAGAAGCTTTGGGATATAAAGTTTAAAGAATTCTTCATCGTCTATTTTTTCGTTATTCTTGGGTTGTTTGTCAAAAATATTCCCTTCAAAACACTTCCTGTAATCATCTTCCGAAAAATCAGTTTTGGTTCGGAGCATTTTATTAACTCCGAAAGCCGTTTTAAATGAGTTAACAATTACTCCGTCAAAATCAAATAGAATTATTTTATCATTTCCCATATTTTTTATCTTTTATACTTCGATTACCACAGGTAAAACCATGGGGCGGCGTTTGGTTTGGTGGAATAGAAATTCGCCAATTTGATCTCTCAATTCATCTCGAATAAAGGTGGAGTTAACAGTTTTGGCTTCAGCTAAGGTGGATTTTTCCACAATGCCAATCACTCGTTGGCGGGTTTCTTTGAGTAAGTCCTTAGATTCTCTTAAATAAACAAAACCTCGGGAGATAATATCAGGTGAACCTTTCACTTTACCGGTTTGCCCATCTACGGCCACAATAATTACAAACATTCCGTCTTGAGCTAGGGTTTGGCGGTCTCTTAAAACTACTTCGCCTACATCCCCAATGCCCAAGCCATCTACCATAACATAGTTAGATGGGATTTTATCTCTTTCAATGGCGTATTTCTCCTGGTTGAAAGAAATTACATCGCCATTGTCGGCGATCATAATGTTTTTGCGATTAATTCCCATATCTTCGGCTAAATTAGCGTGTTCAAAAAGCATTGAATATTGGCCGTGAATTGGCAAAAAGAATTTAGGCTTCATTAGGCTAATCATTTTTTTTAGTTCTTCTTGGTAGCCATGACCTGAAGCGTGAATATCCATCATTTGATAATGATAAACATGGGCTCCCTGACGGTAAAATTGATCTTTCACAAATTGCACGGTGCGTTCGTTGCCTGGAATAACCGAAGAAGAAAAAACAATAGAGTCGCCTTTTTTAAGCCGTAAAAATTTATATTCTCGATTAGCTATTTTCATTAACACGGCTCCGCCTTCACCTTGAGCTCCGGTGCATAAAAAAGAGATTTGGTCATCGGGAAATTTATTGATTTGATTGGGTTTTAACAAGGTGTCGGGCTTAATGTTTAAGTATTTTAAGTTTTTAGCTATTTCTACATTGGATTTCATACTAAAACCTTCTAAAAATACTTTGCGTCCGTATTTCTCTGATAAAGTAATAATTTGCTGAACTCGGTTTAAATGTGAAGCAAAGGTAGAGCTAATAATTCGCCCTTTAATGCCAGCAAAAAGCTTATCAAGGTTTTCAAAAATAACTCTTTCGGATAAAGAGTGGCCTTGATTTTCAGCTCCAGTGGAATCCGACATTAAAAGAGTAACGCCTCTTTGGCCAATTTTTTCTAAAGCATCAAAGTCGGTTGGTAAATCATTGATTGGGTCGCTATCAAATTTAAAGTCTGAAGTATGCACCACATTGCCTGCTGGAGTTTGGATAAATAGTCCAAAGTTGCTGGGGAAGCTGTGATTTTGGCGGAAAAATTCAATTTTAAAAGGCCCAATTTGAAGGCGAGAATCCGATTGCACTTCAGTGATGTCTAGTTTGGATTGATAAGCAAACTCTTCTTGACGATTCATAATAATACCCTTGGTGAGTTTACCAGCATAATGCCAAAATACTTTTTTCTTTGCCTCGTAAGTAAGAGATGTTGGGGATGATATAATCAATTCCGGGCATATCTTCTTCGGGCATGCGAAAACCAGCATCAATAATTAAAATTTGATTGCGGTATTCCAGCAACATCATATTGCGACCCACTTCGCCCAAGCCACCCAAGGGAATTAAATTCAGCCGAGGGCTTCTTTGTTGCTTAGGCTTGTCATGTTGCGTGGTGTCGGGTGATGCCAGAGTTGGCATCGGTTCAGTTGTTTGATCATTTTGAGAATCCATATACTAAATATATTAAATTTAAAACTTTTTTAATTTGAGCAAATTAAATTGTGCCCAGGGCGAGAGTTGAACTCGCACGGAGTTGCCTCCACTGCCTCCTGAAGACAGCGCGTCTGCCAATTTCGCCACCTGGGCAATGCAAGTTCAAGATAAGGCTTTTTTGAATTTTTCGACGATTTCAACGGGGGTGGGGTCTTGGCCGTAAGCTAAGGCTAAGTGATAACTAACCCAATCCCCTAAAATAAGATTAGAAAAGATTTTTTCTAGCTTGGTTTTGCCAGTGAAATCAATTAGCTCAACTTCAGCCCCTCTGTCTTTAGCTAAACTCGTGAATAATTCCATCCGTTTTTGGGTTCGTTCGTGATCGGTTTCATCTTTCAAAATAATAAAATGAAATTTGGCTTTTAAATTGGTGAGCCCTACCATTTCATTATGGTTCAGCTCTGGGAAATAATTCCAAAAAGCCATTATCTTAGAATTTTCGTTGAACTTTATTTTCCACATTAAGGCCACGGATTGAAAGCTATTGGAAGCATAAATCACTGGAACTTTATCCACTAATTTTTCAGCTAATTCTTTACCTTTTGTTTCTAGTGATTCTGGATTGAGATTTCGTGCTAATTCATCTAAGGTTTTAGCTTGATCCTCTATTAGATTGCAATTGGCTAGAATTTTTAGCACAGTGCCAACTAAATAGCCTGTGCCAAATCGGGGTTGCAAACAATCGTTGGGCACAATTACAAATGGTCGTTGATTTTTTTGCGCCAATTCTTGTAATTTTCCTCCGGTTGAAATGGCGATTACGGGATAATTTTGGGCGATGGCTTGCTCGTAGGCTGATAAAGTTTCTTCGGTATTACCTGAAAAAGAAATAGCGATAATTAAGCTATCTTTAGTTGCATTTTTGGGTAAATTATAGTCGCGGTGCACAAAAAGCGGGATGGAAATCTTTAAATCTAGGTCGTTGATTAAACTACCCGGCAAAGCCGATCCGCCAATTCCGCAAAGAATAATTTTTGAGAAAATGCCAGCAAGTTTGGCTTCTTTGGCTCTTTCTTGTCCGATTTTAAATTGTTTTGGGAAATTTAAGATAACTTCACGCATAATTTTTTGTTACTTCCAAACCCGGTGGGTTTTAAGATACCAATTTTCAATATTGCTAAACCTTTTGGCAGGTTCAGTAATTTTGTTGGTGTTAAAACCTTGTAGGGTGGGGGAGAGAAAATAAACGAAATCGGGTTGGGCAATAAAAATGGCTGGCAAAGCGGTTAATAAAGTGTTTTGGAAACTCTCTAAATTATTTTTTAAGTCTTGCTGGGTTTGAGACTCCCGAGCCTTTTCTAAGTTTTTATCAGCCTCTAAGGAAGAATAACCAGCGACATTTAAACCTGGGTAATCCTTTTGGCTGGAATGCCAAAATGGGAAGGGGTCGGGTAAAGATCCCAAAGCCTCGCCAAAAAGTAATAATTCAAAATTAGCTTTAGCTAAAACATCGGTTTGCAAATCAGAGATGGAAACTTTTTTCAGAGTTACTGTAATGCCTAAATTTTCCCAGCCTTGTTCTAAAATTTCAGCTACTTGCGATAAAGGAAATTTATCTGAAGTGGTTAAGGTAAGACTTAAAGGCACTAAAGTGCGGGGAGCAACTTGGCAGAGTTGGTTCAATTTAGTACGGGTGAGACTTTCGGGTTTTAAAATTTCATCAGCATATTTTTCTTGGAGGGTAATAATAGCAGATTTTTCTTTTTCACCAAAAATCCCATCAACGGTTCCTGTATAAAATCCTAATTTAATTAGACAACTCTGCAAAGTTTTAATTTCTTCGCCCTGATCCTTAAGCTTTAGCTCGGTTTTAAAGAGAGTAGGAACATTTTGGGCTACAGATTTTTCCCTTTTTTGGGTGGTAGGATTTTGCACATAGCCAGCTTGGTTTAGTAATTGATTAGCTTTGGCTAAGTCGAAGTTATAGGTGACTGAAGGTTCTTTAAAATTGAAGAAAAGAGGCATAATGGGCGAATTAGAGGGTTCGCCTTTGCCAGCAAAAACTTCTTGCAAGATTTTTTCTTTATCAATACTGATTGCTAGAGCTTCGCGTAAACGCTTGTCGGTGAAAGCATTGGAAATTCGTTGATTAAAAAACAAAGAGAAATAACGGGGCATCATCATTGTTTTGGTTTGAAAATCGTAATGGCCTTTTCTAAAATATTGGGGGTCAGCTAAAGAAAAGCCTTGAATTTCCCCAGAGCTAGCTTTTTGTAACAATAGATCTTCGCTTTCATAGAAAACAAAGTTAACTTCTTTAAGGTGAGGCTTTGATCCATAATAAAACTCGTTTCTTTTGACACTAATTTTTTGGATATAACCAGAGCTATTTTGGTTGATGCTATCAAAAGCGAAAGGGCCAGAACCAATTAAATAGTCGGGAGCTAGCACAGTCCAAGGCATATTTTGAGCTGTAATATTTTCAAAAATGTGTTTAGGTAAAATTTTGAGGGTTAAATTTTCTAAAAATCCAGAATATTTTTGGGGCAAACTAAACCTGATACCATCGCCGGCAATTTTTTCAACCGCAATGCCTGTCCATTTAATTCTTAAGGGGCTTTGGTATTGAGGATCTTGGATTAAGTTAATGGTAAATAGAACATCTTCAACAGTGAGTGGTTTTTTATCATGCCATTTGAGATTTTTTTTCAAAAAAACATCCAAAACAAGTCCGCCTTCTTTAATTTCGTAATTATCAATTAAGTCTGGCACTAACTCGCCATTAGCGCCATATTTCATTAAGCCTGAAAAGATTAGTTCAACAATATCGCGGTCAGCATCTTGGGTTGCTAAATAAAGCGGATTAAGGAAATGAGGTTGCCCAACTAAACCTTCGGTGTAAACTCCACCATCGGAGGGAACTTCCAGAGTGTTAGAATAATAAAAACGCAAATTGATCAAAAATGAGGAAGTGATTAAAAGACCCGCTATGACTAAAAAAACTATTTTTTCTTTTTTATTCAAAACAGCTAAAAAATGCCTCCACTTGGTTAAGGAGGGGAATTCTTTGAAAAAATTTTTCAAGCGGTTTATAAATTGAGAAATCTCATTCATTAATTTTGCAACCGGTTCTATTTAGAGAGAAATATTGAGATAAGAAATGGCTAAAAAGAGAATACTTAAGACAATAGTAGCCCAAAAGAGTTTTTTGTCTAAACCTCTTCTTTGTAAATACATTTCGCCCCCACCCCCAAAAGCCGAACCCATAGCAGTGCCTCGGCGTTGCAATAAAATAGCGGGGATTATTAAAGCGCAAATTACAATTTGAATGATAAGCAGAATATTATTCATAAATTTTAATCGTTATCTTTAGGCGGGACAATTAAAAGGTTGATGGTTGAAACTATAAAGCTGGTGAGAAATAAATTAAGTAAGCCTTTAATGGTGATTTCTGGAGTGAAAACAATATCAATCAGCCAAATAATGGCGATATTAATAACCAAACTAAAAAATCCTAGGGTAATAATATTAATTGGCAGGGTTACAATTTTAATAATTGGCTTAACGAAAAAGTTGATTAAGCCCAAAGTTACCCCAGCAATTAAAAGAGTTTTAGAAGCCTGTTGGAAATCGCCCGATACCTGAAAACCGCTTAGCAATAAGGCAGTCACAATTAACCCTAAACAAGCTCCAGCAATACTAGCGAGGAAACGACGCATATAAATCTAGATTATACCAATTTACCTTTAAAGTCAACGAAAAATTAGGCAAATAAATTTTTACGGCGAAGTTTTTTATGGTAGGTAATGGCGAAGCGGTGGGCTTCGTCTCGGAGGTGCAAAATTAAATTCGAGGTATCTTGAGTTAGAGTTTTTAGTAGAATGGGCTTGGCTTTGTTTTCAATAAATAATTCATTTTGCCTTTTAGCCAAAGCCACTATTTTTAAAGTTATAGGGGTCTGTCCCCTGTGAACTGTTTTGATGGCGATATTGATTTGGGGTTTACCTCCGTCAATTAGCATAATTTGGGGGAGGGGCCATTCCTTATGTTTTAACCGGCGAGTTAGCATTTCCTTAATCATCACTGTGTCGTTGGGTTGGCCAGTGATTTTAATTTTAAATTTACGGTATTCTTTTTTGTCGGGCAAGCCCTTAGTAAAAACTACCATACTCCCCGTAGCCTGTTGCCCCTGAATGTTAGAAATATCATAAGCCTCAATTCTTTCTATTTTAGTGGTTGACGTATTTTTTGCGATCGCACATTTCAGGTACAGGGTTTTTTGGAGTTCGGTGGCTATCTTTTTCCAGTTTGAGTTTATAGAGCTTTGGGGTTGATTAGTTTCTGTGCGGTTTAAAATATGGCTGTGGCGAAAAACATTTTCCAAAGAGCCGATCTGTTCTTTGAGTTGCTGGGCTTTTTCATAATCTTGTTTTTGGCTGGCTAGTTGCATTTCATTTTGTAAATCTTTTAAAACCTGTCTTTTTTGCCCTTTTAAAACCTTGATTAAGTTTTTAATATTTTGGCGATAGAGCTTTGTGTCCTTAAAAGTGGAACAAGGCGCTAAACAAAGATCTAAATCTCGGTACAAGCAAGGTTTTTTAGGCAAAACAAAACAAGATCGAAAAGGAAAGATCTTTCTTAGAATTCTAACTGCCTGTTTAATGGCAAAGCTATCAATAAAAGGGCCGATGTATTGAAAGTTCTCTTTGGTTTGATGGGTTACAAAAACCCGAGGAAAAACATCTTTAGTAATGGCCACAAAAAAATAGTTTTTGTTATCTTTCCATTGGCTATTGAAATCGGGTCGATATTTTTTAATTAGCTCGGCCTCTAAAATTAAAGCTTCAATTTCCGAATCAGTGGCAATATAGCCAATTTGCTGGGTTTTGGGGATAAAAACGGCATCTTTAAAAGTTGGTTGGCTAAAGTGGTTTTTAACGCGGCTTTTAAGGTTGATCGCTTTGCCAATGTATAGCAAAACCTCCGAGGGCGACTTAAACACATAAACCCCTGGCACAATAGGCAATTGATCAAGATTTTCTTTACTAATAAATTCAAACTGCATACTTTGATTCTAAGCCAAGATCTTAAATTTTGACAGATTCCTAAAAAAGGGTTAGATAAGATTAGTGTTATATCTTACTATTTTCAACGTATTAAACAAGGGAGGCAATCGTGGGCAGAAGAAAGCGTAGGAAGTTCAGGATTGTTAATTATCATACGTTTATTTTTGACGGAGATAATACATTAGGTCATTTTATTGACCTTAAACTTATCCAAGCTCCTGATTGGAATGATGAAAAAAGGGTTGGCGAAGCTTATTTAGCTACCATCTTTCGAATCATTAAGAATCCAAAAATCAGGGGCAAAATAATAATTTTTTTTGATAGAGAAAACAGTTTTTTAAAAGCGAACAGAATATGTGGGCAAGTAGAGATAATCTTCAGCGATTACAATGACGCTGATAAGTCGCTGAAAGAAATCTATAAAATACCAATGAAAGGAGTATTGATTGTTACGGCCGATATAAAATTATTAAAATGTTTCAAGGATAGAAGTTTTTCGGCAAAACCACCAGGAGTTATATTCGGTGATTCTGGTTTTGTTAAGAGAAATGAGAGATATCGGAAACATTTTAATTACCCAGGATATCGAGGACACCGATAAAGCTAAACATCTAAAGTGGATGCTTGAGACGAAATTGGGCGGAGTGGCACCTTATGGCTAGGGGGTAGGGTTTTAACCTGCCCCCCTTTTATTTTGTTGGGAAAAGGAGTATAATAACCCATTTCAGTTTTACAAATATGGTTATCAAAAATCCACAAAATTATATTAGCATTCGGGGGGCGAGAGTGCACAACCTCAAAAATATTGATTTAGACATCCCCAAAAATAAATTGGTAGTGATTACGGGGGTTTCGGGCTCGGGGAAAAGCTCTTTGGCTTTTGATACATTATACGCTGAAGGGCAACGAAGATATGTGGAAAGTTTGTCGGCTTACGCTCGGCAGTTTTTGGGTGTGATGCAAAAGCCGGATGTAGATAAAATAGAAGGCATTTCGCCAGCCATTTCTATTGATCAAAGAAAATCCAGCCATAATCCTAGGTCAACCGTGGGTACGATGACTGAAATATATGATTATTTAAGGGTTTTGTTTGCTAAAGCGGGCGTACCCCATTGCCCTAAATGCGATCGGCCAGTTTCTAAACAATCGATTGATCAAATTTTAAAACAAATTTTAAAGTTACCTAACAATTCCGAGTTTTTAGTTTTGGGCCCAGTGGTTAGGGGCAAAAAGGGTGAACACCAAGCTGTTTTGGAAGAAATAGAGCGGGGTGGGTTTGTGCGAGTAAGAATTGATGGCGTGACTCAAAGAATTGAAGAGGTAAAAAATAAAGAGCTAGATAAAAAGAAAAAGCATAATATCGAGGTGGTGGTTGACAGATTAGTGATAGATAATGATTTAGATCGATCACGCTTGGCTGATTCGGTGGAGGTGGCGCTTAAGCTGGGCAAGGGGATTGTGATGATTAACGTTAAAAATGGCCAATCGGCTGAACAGGATTTGATCTTTTCGGAACACTTAGCTTGTGAGTATTGTGAAATATCTTTGCCCGAAATTGAACCGCGGTTATTTTCGTTTAATTCACCCTATGGAGCTTGCCCAGCTTGCCAAGGTTTGGGTAAAAGGTTAGAAGTGACAGCTGATCTAGTAATTCCTAACAAAAATCTTTCCATTAGCGAGGGGGCGATTTTTCCTTGGGCACGGGCATCGCATAAAATTGGCCGGCAAGGTTATTATCGAACCTTACTAGATGAGTTGGCCAGCTTACATAATTTTTCGGTGGAGGTACCGATTAAAGAGTTGCCTGAAGAAGCCTTAAAAATTATTTTATATGGCGATGAAAATGGCTTTGAGGGTGTGATTAAAAATTTGGAAAGGCGGTATTGGGAAACTGATTCGGAGTGGGCTCGAGAGGAAATTAAGCAATATATGCGAGAGCATTTATGTGAAGCTTGCTCGGGCAAAAGATTAAAGCCCGAGGCTTTGGCAATTAAAATTGCCGATAAAAATATTTTTGAAACTGTGGATCTGGGGGTTGGCAAGGGCAATCAATTTTTTAGAAGTTTGGTGGCTAAAGACTCGTCTCTCAACGATGAGCAAAAGAAAATTGGCGACCCCTTGATTAAAGAAATTATCAATCGACTACAATTTTTAGTAGATGTGGGTTTGGATTATTTAACCTTAGCTCGTGAAACCTCTTCGTTATCGGGCGGAGAAGAACAGCGCACCCGCTTGGCCACGCAAATTGGTAGTAAACTGACCGGTGTTTTATATATTTTAGATGAACCGTCGGTTGGGTTGCATCCTCGAGATCAGAGTAAACTCATTAAAACTTTAAAAGATTTGAGAGACATTGGGAATACGGTTGTAGTAGTAGAGCATGAACAAGAGATAGTTGCTGCTTCGGATCTAGTTGTTGATATAGGCCCGGGGGCCGGTAAGCATGGAGGCAAGGTAATGTTTAAAGGAACACCCGCGCAACTTTTTAAATCAAAAACTTTGACGGGAGAATATTTATCAGGGCGTAAACAAATTGGAGAAGAAGTTGCGAATGAAAAGCTAAAAACTAAAAATGAGCAAGAAAGATTTTTAGTCATCAAGGAGGCCTGCGAAAATAATTTAAAAAATATTGATGTTAAAATTCCATTAGGTAAGTTTGTTTGTGTAACCGGAGTTTCGGGTAGCGGGAAGAGTAGTTTGATTGATGATATTCTGGCCAAGGGACTTTATCAAAAATTTTATAAATCTAAAAATGAGCCAGGCAAACATACGGCGATCTTGGGGATGGAGCATTTAGATAAGGTCGTTTTGGTTGATCAGTCGCCGATTGGGCGAACCCCTCGTAGCAATCCTGCCACTTACACGGCGGCTTTTAATTTTATTCGTGATTTATTTACTAAAACCAAGGAGGCTAGATTAAGAGGTTATTTAGGGGGTAGGTTTAGTTTTAATGTAAAGGGCGGTAGGTGCGAAGCTTGCGAGGGGCAGGGTGTTAAAAAAATTGAAATGTATTTTTTGCCAGATGTTTATGTGCCTTGTGGTGAATGCGGTGGAAAAAGATATAATCGCGAAACTTTAGAAATTGATTATAAGGGTAAAAATATTGCGGATGTTTTGGCGATGACAGTTGAAGAAGCGCTTGATTTTTTTGCGCATATCCCTGGGCTAAGAAATAAATTGCAGACCCTAAAAGATGTGGGTTTGGGGTATATTGGCTTAGCTCAATCAGCCCCATCTTTATCGGGTGGAGAA
>JAPLWD010000055.1:11328-13002 GCA_026396775.1 Candidatus Gribaldobacteria bacterium | reverse complement strand
TCGAGGAACTTTACCTGAATAACCAATGATTTTATCTGCACGGTTAATAGTGTTGCCATCGTAAACATCGTGCTCTGGGAATAACCTTAGGTTTAAAATGTGATCTAAGTGATAATGCGTAATTAAAACAATATTAATATCCTTGGGCTTCAAATGCTCCTTTTTTAAACCTTTAATTAAAAGCCTTTTATTGGCTCCGGGATCAACCAAAATTTTATAAGTGCCATCAAAAATTAAAATCGTATTCGGGGTGGCTAACTCATACCCCGCTCTTTTTCTAGCATAACCATTCACAATAATTTTCAAATGTGCCATATCTTAAATATTAAATTATTTCAACTCCCACTGGGCAATGATCTGAACCCATTACTTGAGGCCAAATGAAAGCTTCCTTGATTTGTGGCATTAAAGCTTTGGAGGCAAAAACATAATCAATTCGCCAACCAATGTTGCGGATTCTAGCTTGAGCAAACGGAGCCCACCAAGTGTAATGCCCACCCGTTGGGTTAAGATGCCTAAACGAATCAACATATCCAGCCTCAATAAGCTTATCAATTTCTTTTCTTTCTGCAAGAGTAAATCCAGTATTTTTTTGGTTCTCTTTAGGTCGAGCAATATCAATTTCTTGATGAGCCACATTAAAATCACCCACAATGGCTACTTTTTTATCTTTAATTTTGCCTAGATACTCAATCAATACCTTATAAGCTGAAAACTTTTGTGGAAATCTTTCCTGCTCTCTACCACCATTGGGCATATAAACATTGATTACAATTAAATCTTTAAAAACCAACTCAATTAAACGCCCCTCTTGGTCAAAATCTGGTTCGCTCAAAAGATAGTTCACTTTCAAAGGTTTTTCTTTAGAATAAGTTAAAACCCCTGAATAGCCTTTTCTTTGAGCTGAATTAACAAAAGTAAAATAACCCGAAATATCTAACAGCTCTGCTGGAATTTTCTCTTTTTCCGCTTTAATTTCTTGCAAGCACAAAATATCCGGACTAACCTGTTTAAGCCACTCCAAAAAATTCTTTTTATGAATAGCCCTTAAACCATTCACATTCCACGCCACAATTTTCATATCTTTCATTGTAACGAACTTAAAACAAAAAATAAACCCTTTGTAATAAAAAAGTTAGGTATTCATTAATGAATACCTAACCCCTCAAATCATCCCTTGATCAGTGGAGGGTCACAAGATGTAACCCCAGACCGATAAAAAGCCTGATCCATTAAAACACCTAGGAAAAAATACCTAGGATCACCCATCACCTTAAAGGCATGGAATATCCCAGGTTTTACGACAATAATATCACCGACATAAATATCCTGATATCTTGTCGACCCACTATGGCTAACCCACACTAGCCATAACACCGGCTCACTCTGTACCCTCTCAACATCGGGTCGGGGTTTAACCTGAAAAATTTCCCACCATTTATGCCTGTGGTTCCCTACCACTTCACCCTTTGATTTAAAATAAATATCGTTAAACTCAACAACGGCATCAAAAGGCAATTTCAAGCCTGGCTCAAGCGCCATTGTCACGATAGTCCGCCTTGGGTCATCATTTATTTTAGGCACAGTATGTGTAACAGTCACATCCAGAAACTGATCTTCTCGCATCTTACTCCTCCTTAAAAAACTAATACGGTAAACCTATAACTACCATAA
>JAPLWD010000055.1:10243-11299 GCA_026396775.1 Candidatus Gribaldobacteria bacterium | reverse complement strand
CCTTGTGTATTAACCCTCAAACTCCACTTTCCAGCCTCTTCTAGGTTTAAATTGATGACCGGTCGGTCGGGCTTTTTTAATTTTGCCGATAATAAAAGAGTCACAATGATCATCGTTACTTTTAATTGTAAAACCATTAAAAATATGACCTGGGCTGATTCGATCGGCTCCATAAACTAAGTGTTCCCCCTCCTCGCCAACATCTGTAGCTAAAGAATACGGCTCCACCTCACGCCAACCTGCTTTGGTATTCTGGGTTTTGGGATAATAAATTTCCACGGTTTCTCGCTGGCTGGCACCTTGAGCAATAATCCCTAAAATCTCCTTAAAATCCATTATTTTGTTAACAACTTTTATCATATGAAACATTATACCACAAAACACAACTTGTCATTGCGAGGAGTGTAGCCATCCGCCAGCTGGCGGAGGCGGAGCGACGAAGCAATCTTGTTTTTTGAGATTGCCACGCTCCCTCCGGTCGCTCGCAATGACAGGTGGATAGATATTGCCAATTGACCCCTTTAAATGTAAAATGAAAATATGATTTTAGACTTTTCTAACAATGTTGCACTCTTCGCCTCAATCGGCTTTCTAATCGTAGCGGTTATTTTTTTCTGGTATGCCTTTGCGATGGTTTATCATTTTTTAAGATTTGGGATTGGAGCTAAACCTAAAATTTTAGCCTTTATTTTTTTTGTTGGCTTTTTTATTTTATTCACCATCTTTGTTGATGCTTATTCCAATGTTTCGTGGATAGATTTACTAGATAGATTTAAACCTTCAGCCTAATATGCCCTTACTTACTTCTAACAACAATAGCTTTCGGAGCCAACGCCCCGACGAAAAAACTATCCTAGTCGTTCATCGGCATTGGATTACTTTAGTTGGGCCATTCTTTTTTCTATTTTTCTTTGCCCTTTTGCCGTTTTTTGTTAATGGCCCAATTCAGCAAACTAGCTGGTACTATGATTTGGCTGATTTCTACTGGTTTTTTATTACAGCTTATTACTTAATTTTATGGATTGCTTTTTTTGGCAACTTAATGATTTACTCTTT
>JAPLWD010000055.1:6582-10199 GCA_026396775.1 Candidatus Gribaldobacteria bacterium | reverse complement strand
TTACTCTTTAAACACTGTAGTGGTTACCAATCAACGCATTATTGAAAATCACCAGCAAGGGCTTTTTAAACACATTGAAAACGAAATGCGTTTAGATAAAGTGCAAGATGTTACCGTTACTATCAATGGTGTTTTAGCTAACCTATTAAATTTTGGCGACTTATTTATCCAATCAGCAGGCACCCAAAACGAGTTTAACTTTAAAACTCTGCCTCATCCCGAAGATATTAAAACAATCGTAATGAACGCTCGCAATGAATGCCTGCATACTTAATTTTAAACCCCCACTAAAAAAAGAAGTTACCAAGTAACTTCTTTTTTGTTTAAATTACGAAATAAGGCGAGGAAAGTTATTTTGGTGAACATTCGAACCCTGTTGGCATGGTCCCCGAGTACTCGAGGGGCAACAGGGGGAGAGTTTAGCCTAAAAGCCCGCTGGGGCTTTTAGGCGGTTCACAAAAGTAACTTACCGAGCCGTCTTGTCTTTCGTAATTTATAATAGTTAGTATTTGTCTTCCAAAGTAATATCCTCACCAACAATCTTAATCACTTGTTTTTCCACAATTTCGCCAGCAAAAACAGTTAAATGAATACCATCAGCTACCCTAGTAGCCATTTGCCTACCCCTAAAGTCTGTCAACGAGGAAGCATAATTACCATTTGAATCAACTAATAAATCACGAGTAGGGATAAACCGCGCATTTGAAAAATTTAAAATTTCTTGTTCATAAATTAAATTTAACCCTCTAATTCTTTCTGAATAACTCGGATCCCGCATAATTGGCATCCCAATCCAATAGACTGTTATATTGTTGGCTTGAAAAATTTCTAAAAACTCCCTGACTCTTTTGCGATATTCTTGTCCCCATTGTTGGGTTCCATATTTAAAAATTGTTTTTACACCATCTGTAGAATAAGTTTCAAATGATTGAGCATCGTTAGTACCCAACATCACAATAGCAACATTGGGCTGGCTATTAGTAATAATTTGCCGAGCTTGATTTGGCCAGTCAAAATAATCTGGACGAGACAAACCACTGGAAACTTTACCTACTCTTAAAACCTCAACACTTTTGTATTTTAACAAAGAGCTCTCCAAGATATCACCCACTCCGCCCATTACTGCCATAAAAGAATCACCTACCAATAAAAAACGGTAAGGAGAAAGCGGATTTATCTCCTTGACCTGATTTTGGATTGAAGTAGCAGAAGTGGCCGGATCAACAGAAGTTATTGGTTTGTCTATTGATTGGGGTGGCAAAGCTTGATTTTGTAAAGACGAAGTGGAGTCAGCGCTTGTATCAACTACTTTAATCTCTTGAGCTTTAGTACTCAAACTCCTTTTCATATCTTCTACTTTGCTAGCATAAGAAAAAACAAAGCTATGAAAAATATCCGCTTGATTGCTCTCTCGGGGCGAATCCCACAAAATTACCTTTTGAGAGTTAAACAAAGGTAGAGCCAATACTAAAACTCCAAATAAAATGATTGATTTAATAGCTTCTTGCATAAATATAACAAACCCCCCTGTCATCCTGAGCGAAGCGAAGGATCTCAGAGATTCTTCGGGATTAACCTCAAAATGACAGCTTTGGATTAAAAACTAAAATAGATAAAAGGAGGTACAGTTTGTGGACTTAAATTAAACAACGATATAAAAATAATAACTATTATAACTAACCACAAAGCAAAGGGCAACCGAGCTTGTAACCTATTAAAACCTGTACTCGCTGGCTTTTCTAAAAATAAAAATAGCAAGCCACCCACAGTCACTAAAATTACTAAAAGCGGGATAGCCTCCACCACATTACTAGGCTTAAATAAACCACCCAGCATCGCTAAAGCTCCCTGAAAACTTGGGGCTCTAAAAAATACCCAGCCCACCGCCACAAAAATAAAGGTCGCTAACCAACCAAAAACTTTTTTTAACTTCTCTTTAATTTGGCTAGAAGTTTTAGCATTATTTAATTGAGTCATTGGCATTTTAGATTTATCACTAAATAGATGCTCAAAGGCCGAACCAACCCCATGCCAAAAACCCCAAAAAATATAATGCCCAGCCGATCCGTGCCACAGCCCCGAAATAGTCATAGCAAAAATTAAATTAAAGTTTTTTCTGAATGCTCCTTTGCGATTTCCACCCAAGGGAATATAAATATAATCTTTAATCCACGACGACAAAGAAATATGCCACCTTTTCCAAAAATCTTTAAGGCTGGTAGCTAAATAAGGCGTGTTAAAATTTGCAGGCAATTTAAAGCCCAATAGCCCCGAATATCCAATCGCCATATCGCTATACCCACTAAAGTCAAAATAAATCACCAAAGTATAAGCCAAAATGGCTAAAAAAATGGCTTCAGCTGAATGGTTTTGCGGAACAGCAAAAACATCATCGGTTAAATTTAACACTAAAAAGCTAGACAAAACTAATTTTTTAAACAACCCTAAAATAATCAAGGTAATATTATCATAAAAATCTGTAATGACACGATTGCCACCGTTTTTCAGCTGGCTTAAAAAATCTCCGGCCCGAGTAATCGGGCCAGCTAAAAGCTGTGGGAAAAAGGCTACGAACAAACTATAATCTATAACTGACTTTTCAGCTTTAATTTTTCCCCAAGCAACATCGGCTAAATAAGAAATATTCCGAAAAATATAAAAAGAAATCCCCACCGGCAAAATAATCTCCAAAAAAGGCAAATTGGTTGAAAAACCTAGCTTAGGTAAAAATGTTTCCATTGAAACCCGAAAAAAATCATAATATTTAAAAAACCCCAAAACAGCCACGTTAGCTATTACGCCACAAATTAAAATAAAACGCCGGGAGTGCCAAAAGTTTCTCTCAATTAAAAGCCCCAAAATATAGTTAAAAATAGAAACCACCACTAAAATTCCTAAAAACCGAAAATCCCACAGCCAATAAAAATAATAGCTCACCAATAATAAAAACAACCGCCAAACCAACGGCCATTTCTTTAATAACCAGTTTAAAAGTAAAACCAGAAAGAAAAAAGCAAAAAATTCTATCGTTAAAAAAAACATAATACTAACTGATTGTCATTGCGAGAAAGTCGCCTACAACCTATTCTGTCATTGCGAATGAGAGCAATTAAACCCCCTGTCATTGCGAGGAGGTTGTCTAGCAAGGCGACCGACGAAGCAATCTTGTAGTAAATTCCTAATTCAAAACCATTATACTATTTTCTTCAAATAAAACAAAACAGGGTTAGTTGGAACTATTCTTTGTAGAATAATTCCAACTAACCACCTTTTTTAGTCTTTTTGCTCTTTTACTTTTGTAGAAACATCCCTCGTCATCATTTCTACAAAAACTTCTTTAGCAAAAGACCATACCCAACGAAAAATATTTTTCATACCTCTCCCCCATGAAAAATTGAAGAAATTAGCAACAACCTTAAGAAACTACCCCCAGCATAGGATTACCTCACCCTTAGGTCAACTCTAGAGCAGTTGACTTTGAGCCCAAAAGAACCTATACTGGTTGTTTATTTCTTTCTCCCATCTGTCACCCTGAGCGGCTAGCGAAGGGTCTCGTTGTCCGAGATTCTTCGCCTGCTGGCTCAGAATGACACCGGATGAGTTATTTGCCCAAAACA
>JAPLWD010000055.1:0-6565 GCA_026396775.1 Candidatus Gribaldobacteria bacterium | reverse complement strand
TTTGTTGGAAGCTAGCTAAAGCTCCTTGAATTGAGTAGTCTCTGGCGTTGATATAAATTTGAATATTTTGTTTTTCTAAAGCCTGCTTGTCATCTAAAAAGTCTTGGCGAGCCTTTTGCAAATTGTTATTAAAGCTTTTTCTAATCAAGTTAGTTGCTGTGCCTTTATTGCAATCATCTCGAGCCTTAGCAATAGCTGCTTGATACCCAGCTTTATAAACCCCCACAGCAGTGTTAACTGCACCTTGGCGAATTTCAACAATTTGATCTAAACTATTTCTAAAATTTTCCATTGCTGTATCAAGGGCTAACTCTCTATTTTTAATCGCCCTTTCAATTGTTTGCTGAAAAACAACCACCGCTTGCTTTTGCTGGCTCGTTACAGCTTGACTCTCTAAATTTTTATAGTAGCCCAATCTTTCCTGTTCCCACTCCTTTCTTTTATTTTCTAATAACTGATCCCTTTGCTGGCGATTTAACTCGAGAGTATAATTCGCTTCAGTTTGTTTCCCAATAATTTGATCTTGCCTTTGGGTAATTTGCTTTTCTACTTGTTCGGCTCTTTCAAACAACTTATCACAAAAAACATCCTTTTCAACAGAATTATTTTTATTATCTTGAGCCAAAACTACCAAAGGGTTAATAGAATAAACACCCACTATCAGCAAAGCAGTAGCTCCAAATTGTTTAAAATTGATTTTCATCATAAATTTGGCCAAATTCAGTTAAAAGCTGGTTTTCTGTGGAAACTAAATTAATATCGCTAGCTTCTTGATTAATAATTGATTGCTCAACTTGAGCTTGAGCTAAAACCATATCAGCATCACTTCCTTGAACTTTAAGGCTAACTGGGCTTGGTAAGGTTGCCCCCGAATAATCATTTGATTGCATAACCAATTCCTTAATTGGGGCATCAAGAGAATTTAAAACAGTTTTTTCAGTCATTGAATTTTGCGAAATTGTTACCATTAAAGCAATTAACGCTAAAGGTAAAGCGATTTTCCAAGTAGTTAAAAACTGTTGAGGTTTTAAAAATTCTATCCCCAACTTCCAATCAAAAAAAGATCTTTTTGTTTCTAAATCCTTCAAATCTAAACTCGCCAACATTTTGCGAGCAAAATCTTGAGAAGGTTGAATTTCCTTTCGGCTTTCTTGCAAAATTTTTAAGATATCCTGTTCTTCCATAATTATTGATTATTGAATTGCGTAAGATGTTCTTTTAATGATTTAATGGCTCTATATTGAATTTGCCGAACTGCTTCTTCGCTTTTATTTAAAATTTGGCTAATTTCTTGGTTAGATAAGTCATTAATAAATCTTAAAACTACTATTTCTTGTTGCTCGTCGCTTAAAAGATACAAACAATCACGCAAAACCGCTCTTTTTTCTTTTAACTCTAAATTTTCATTTAAATCACCTAAAGTGCCATCGGTATTTAAGTTATCCATTAAATCGTGATCGATTAAAACAGCTTTCTTTTTCTTCCAAAAATCAATCACAGTATTGCGAGCAATTGTGTATAACCAAGAAGAAAAAGGGATATTAGGTTGTTGCTGATACCTAGCTAAACTTTTCCAAGCTTTCACAAAAACATTTTGCGTTAAATCTTCGCTTTCTCCTTGGTTTTTAACTTTAAAATAAATAAAGCGGTAAATGGGTGCCAAATAGTGTTCATAGAGTTGGCCAAAAGCTGACTCATCCCCCTGTTGAGCCTTTTTTACTAAAGCTATTAACTCATCCTTAGCGAGTTCTTTCATATAGTATAACGATTAGAGGCCTAATCCGTAATGCTTAAAAACTCAAAATGCCTTAAAGCAGGAACGATATTGGGGGCTAAATCAGCTGGCAAGTCATTCACATCAAACCAGCCCCATTCTCTAATATCTTCGCCCGGCTTTATTTCACCCAACCTCCTAGCTAAATAATGTACCAAAATAACATCGGTTAATCCATCTTTTTGGCTATACATAATCAAGGGTCGCTGATCTAAAATTTCAATTTCAATTCCCATCTCCTCTTTAGCTTCCCTTTGGGCATTTTCTATTAAACTAAAATCAAAATCCTCCACCCTGCCCCCACAGAATTTATAAAACGCAGTATCGCCGTGTTTGTTCAACAAAACCTTGCCATTCTCCACTATCACGGGACCAGAAACTATAATAATTTTGGACTTTTTCTCAACCATATTTTTTAGATTATCACCACCTATTAAACCACAAACCAACGCAAAAAGCAAATGGAACTAGCTTAGCTAGTTCCATTTGCTTTTTACATTTAACGAAGGCTATTTACTGCTTAGGATATGCCATTTAGCGGTGGCTTGCAACAATGAAACTTCTATTTGTCCAATAATTTTTTTAACTAACAAGCCACCAGCAAAAAAAGATAAGTGGATGCCGTCTGGAGCATGTGTGGGCTGGTATTTACCCTTTGCATCCGGTAAAAAACCTAAATAATCTCCTTGGGAGTTACTAAGCAATCGCCAAGTAGAGATATAATAAGCTCCAGTCAATTGATTAGCTTGTTTTTGGCAAACTATATTAACCTTAGTATAACGACTAAATCTATTTAAATCTCGGGTTATGGGCATACCTACCCAAAAAACTAGGCTACCTCGATCTTGAAAGGTTTTAATTAAACTAGCAACTCTTCGGCCATATTCTTCCTCCCAAGCCAAACTACCAAAGGTTAAATATCTTTTCTGCCCATCAGTACCTGTTACTTTTAAATTTTGGTCATCATTCGCCCCCAGCATAACCACCACCACATTGGGTTGATATGCTTGAACTAGCTCTTGAGCCTTTTTGGACCAATCAAAAAAATCTGGTCGAGCTAAACCACTAGAAACCTTACCAAAACGAATCACTGATGATGAAGCATAGCCCACAAGAGTTTTCTTGAGCAAATCGCCCACTGGGCTATAAGTGTCCATAAAAGAATCCCCAATCAGCAGGTACCGCACCGAAGTTGAGGCGCTAGCAGGATCTTGACTCAAAGGCAAAACCGCCCTAGCTTCTTGGCTAGTCCCCCCAATCATCAAAAAAACCAACACCAAAAAAATCTTGACTTTTAATTTAAATATCATTATAAAATGTTTAATCTGATTTTCTTTAGTATAAAACGCCAAGCTCAAAATCACAAGCTCTTAACCTAAAAAGCCCCAAAAGGGGGTTTTGTGACTTATGCAATTCAACCAATCTGTCATTCTGAGACGGCGGGCGAAGAATCTCTGAGATCCTTCGCCCTACTGGGATCAGGATGACAAGGGGGCGTACTAAAACTTAAAATTTTCAGCTAACCCTCCGATAATTGGCAAAGGTTCTTGTTTGCCGTTTAGGGCATTCATTACACCAATAATAAACAAAACAAATAAAGCCAGCCCCAATAAAGAAGACAAAAACCAAATAAAGGGCATACCTGCAATAATTGTTTCGATTACATAGCCGATAAACAAAACTAACCCCTGCTTAACATGATATTTTACGAAAGGATCGTTTTTGGCCTCGGTTAACAAGGGGATAAAAAACAAAATATAAGCCACCACGGCCATTCCAGTATTTTTTTGAGAAGAGCCGATTGATTTATTTTCTTCCATAATTATTAAACTTTATAAAACTTAAAAGATGGACCTTTATTAAAATTATATTATAGCTATTATAGCGTAAAATTTCTAAAGTTGGTTGTGGATTACTGATTTTTTTAGGGGTCAACTTCATTTTCCGAAAAAAATCTAAACCTTCGGAAAAACGGTGCTGCAAATAAAATTCAGCTTAATGCCAGCCAAAGTATAACAAAACCGCCAAGAGATTCCTCGCTAGCGCTCGGAATGACAAAAATGACAAAACAGGAAGGAGCGAAGCTCCTTCCTGTTTTGTTTTTTTCAGAAAACTTAAGATTTTTGTTGGCGTTTGGCTCGTACTCTGTCAATTTCGGTTAGATATTGTTTTCTTAATCGAATGCTTTTGGGTGTTACCTCTAAATATTCATCCTCCTTCATAATTTCCAAAGCTCTTTCCAAAGAAATTTCCAAGGGCGGAGTTAAAGTAATAGCTTCATCTGATCCCGAAGCTCGCATATTGGTCAGCTCCTTATTTTTCGTTGGGTTAACCGTTAAATCTTGGCCTCGAGTAACATTGCCAATAATCATACCTTCATAAACTTCGGTGGCAGGCGCTATATATAAAGCGCCCCGAGTTTGCAAATTCCACAACGAAAACCCCAAGGCCTTGCCTGTTGCCATGGAAATCATTGCCCCCCACTCTTGTTTTTCAATCACACCCACATAAGGCCGAAAGCCTATCACTTGTGAGCACATTATTCCCTCGCCCTTAGTATCCATAATAAATTCACCCCGATAGCCCAAAAGCCCTCGAGTGGGTATTTCAAAAATAATTCGCATATGGCTTTGCTCGGGATGCATATTAATCATTATGCCCTTTCGGCGGGACATTTTTTCAATCACCACCCCACTCATAGCATCGGGTACATCGATAGTAACCTCTTCAAAGGGTTCTAGTTTTTTCCCATCTTCTTCTTTAAAAATAACTTGGGGTTGAGAAACTTGCAATTCAAAACCCTCCCGGCGCATATTTTCCAATAAAATAGCAATATGCAATTCGCCCCTACCATAAACCTTAAAATAATCCCCTGCCGAAAAATCTATTTTTAAACCCACATTCACTTCTAGCTCCCGCACTAAGCGTTCTCTAATTTGCCGACCCGTTACAGGCTTGCCATCCTTGCCAGCAAAAGGTGAATTGTTGACTAAAAAATTTAACGAAATAGTTGGCTCATCAATATTAATGGCGGGCAAAGCCTCTTGTTGCTCGGTTTCACAAACCGTATCGCCAATGTAAATATTGGGCAAGCCTGCCACCATCACAATATCCCCGGCTATAGCTTCTTGCACTTCCTCTCTAATCATGCCTGAAAAGGTAAAGATTTTTAAGATTTTGCCTGTTTCAATCACCCCCGATGGTTTTTTAATCACAACATTACTACCCACTTTTAACAAGCCTTCGTAAATTCGCCCAATCGCTAAACGGCCCATAAAGTTATCATAACCCAAGTTAAAGGGTTGCATTCTTAAAGGCTGATCATTTAGGCCTTGAGACGAAGCCAAGGGAACCTCTTTTAAAATAGTTTCCAAAAGCGGGGTTAAATCTTTAGAATCATCTTGTAAATCTCTTTTGGCAATGCCTAATTTAGCAATCGAGTAAAGGGCCGTAAAGTCCAATTGTTCATCGGTAGCCCCTAAATCCATAAACAATTCCACCACTTTTTCATACACCCATTCTGGCCGAGCCGCCGGTTTATCTATTTTATTAATCACCACGATTGGTTTTAGCCCTAATTCTAAAGACTTCTTCAAAACAAACTTGGTTTGAGGCATCGGGCCTTCTTGAGCATCCACCACTAAAATCACAGCATCAATTGAACGCAAAACCCGCTCCACTTCCGAGCCAAAATCACTGTGCCCCGGGGTATCCACCAGATTGATTTTAGTGCCTTTATAAGGGATAGACGCGTTTTTAGAGTAAATAGTAATGCCCCGCTCTTGCTCTAAAGCATTGATGTCCATAGTAAAATCACCCGTTACAGCTCCGGTTTGACGCATCAAAGCATCGGTTAAACTGGTTTTACCGTGATCCACATGAGCGATAATTGTGATATTGCGAATTTCCATATAGAGAGATGATCACAAAAACAAAAATCCGCCTTTTCAGCAGACACTGTTGGGTAATCTACAATGTCAAAATTATAACACAAAAAAATCAACCCTGCAAACTTTTTGTACATTAGTCAAGCGTTAGTTACACTTTTGTTTAACTCTCGAAGCTCGGTTTTAGTTTGTTCGATGTATCTTTTAAGACACTCAAAAGGAGGAATTCCTCCTAAAGACTGATGTGGTCTTAGGTGGTTGTAATAGCGAACTATCGCATACAAGATTCTTCTTCTTTCTTCTCTGGATAAAAATCTGTGCTTTCTAAGTAATTGTTTAATGGTCTTAATCACTCTCTCGGCTTTACCGTTTGTTTGCGGTCTGTAGGGTCTAGTGAATTGCTGGGGTATATTGGATGACTGACACTGTCTTTTAAACTCGCCTTTGAATTCTGAACCATTATCAGAGTAGATACATTCAACCTTGAAAGGCATCATCTCGATGGCTTCATCTAACACGATAGCGGCTGAATAGCTGGTCTGGTCGGGTAGGATATCAGCAAACAAAGTTCTGGAGTAATCATCGATAAACACATACAAGTATTCTTTGGGAGTTATCGCGGCCTCACCCAGCACCAAGGGCAGAACTGATGAATCAGTATGCACCATTTCTCCTGGATGATCCTTTCGATATCTATTGAGCCTGAGTTGTTGTCTTTGCAGTTTCTTTTCAATCTTTTCTTCGGTCTTGCTGAGCTTTTTTAAACCATATTCAATTGTACGATAACGCAGGTTCTTGGATGAATAATTTGCAAAGACACCTAACTTGGCCTTGTGGAAAACTTCGTAAAGAGTCTTCCTTGATACGTGGTAATACCTTGCTAAATCAGTGGCTTTGTCTCCGT
>JAPLWD010000096.1:5832-14600 GCA_026396775.1 Candidatus Gribaldobacteria bacterium | reverse complement strand
AAAAAATCTCAAAGCATTATACTGGCCACCGACTCGGATAGAGAAGGCGAAGCCATTGCTTTTCATTTAGCTGAAATTTTAGGTTTAGAAAACCCCAACCGAATTGTTTTCCACGAAATTACCAAGTCAGCCATTGAAAAAGCTTTAGAAAATCCCCGCAAGTTAGACCTAAACTTAGTAGACGCTCAACAAGCTCGTCGAGTTTTAGACAGATTAGTGGGTTATAAGCTATCGCCCTTTTTATGGAAAAAACTAATGCGGGGTTTGTCAGCTGGTAGAGTGCAATCGGTGGCTGTTCGGTTAATTTGTGAAAGAGAAAGTGAAATTAAAAAATTTGTTCCTCAAGAATACTGGAGCTTAGAGGTTTTATTAAAACACTTAAAAACTCAAAAAAACTTTAAAGCTAATTTAATTGCTCAAAATGATAAGACCCTTGATAAACTAGAAATTAAAACCGACTCCGAGGCTCAACAAATTATTAAAGATTTAGCCAATGCCACCTACCAAATTGTTAAAGTAGAAAAAAAAGAAACCCAACGCCATCCTCAAGCGCCTTTTACCACCAGCACCCTGCAACAAGTCGCTTCTAGCAAGCTCCACTTTACCGCCCAACGCACGATGATGTCGGCTCAAAAGCTTTATGAATATGGCCTGATCACCTACCACCGCACTGATTCTTTAAATTTATCTGCTCAAAGCCAAATATCAGCCAAAGACTACATCATTGAAAAATTTGGCAAAAATTATTGGCCAGGGTTTTCACGCAATTTTAAAACCAAATCAAAATCCGCCCAAGAAGCCCACGAAGCGATTCGCCCAACTATAGTTGAGAATCTTCCCGAACTAATTAAGAAAAAATCTAAACTAACCGAAGATCAATTTCGGTTATATGATTTAATTTGGCGCCGCTTTTTAGCTAGTCAAATGCAAGATGCAACTTTTGATTCGGTAGCTGTTGACATTTCAGCTAAAAATTATACCTTCCGATCCAATGGTCAAACCCTCAAATTTGATGGTTTTTTAAAGATCTATCCTGTGCAATTTGAAGAAGCCGATTTGCCTGATTTGAAAATTGATGATTCTTTAGAATTTCAAGAATTGCTACCCGAACAACATTTTACCCAACCTCCTGCTCGATATTCAGAAGCCACCCTCATTAAAGTTTTAGAAAAAGAAGGTATTGGCCGGCCATCTACTTATGCCCCCATTATTGGCACCATTTTAAAACGCAATTATGTTGAAAAGGATGATAACAAGAAGCTTAAACCCACTGAAACAGGAACGATGGTTGATGATCTATTAGTTAAACATTTTCCTGAAATAGTTGAAATTGGCTTTACCGCTCAAATGGAAGATAATCTAGACAAAGTGGCTGAAGGAAAAAAAGAATGGGTAAAAACCATTCGTGAATTCTATGAGCCTTTTGAAAAAAACCTCAAGCAAAAAGAACAAGAAGTAGTTAAAAAAGACTTAACTGAAAAAACCGACAAAATCTGCCCTAAATGCCAAGCCCCGATGGTAATTCGTTTAGGACGATTTGGAAAGTTTTATGCTTGTAGTAAATTTCCCGAATGCAAACAGACTGAAAATTTGCCCCGACCATCTTTAGCAATAGTTTGCCCCCAATGCGAACAAGGTCAAATAGTGGAAAAACACTCTAAAAAGGGTAAAGTTTTCTATGGTTGCCCTAATTGGCCAACCTGCGACTTTGCTTTGTGGGATAAACCCACCGGCGAAAAATGCCCTGATTGTGGCTCGTTGCTAGTTGAAACTAAATCCAAAAAAATTAAATGCCCCAATAAAAACTGTACTAAGCCCAAGAAAATACATGGAAAACGAATCCCTAAAAAAACTTAAAGCCAGCGTTCAAAACCAAGAGTTAATTGAAGAGAGCTGGAATTTGCTGAATCAATATGCTCAAGATGAAAAATCAGTGGCCAACACCCTCAAAATTGCTGAAAACTTACATCAACTTGGGGCTGACGATTTAACCATCGCAGCCTCTCTTTTGCACTATTTACCTGAAAACAATAACCTTGTTTTAGAATCAATCAGCCTAGAACAAAAAGAAGATTTAAGTACGATTTTAAGAAAATCCAATCAAATTCAAAATTTATATGGCGATTTTAAAAATTTAAAGTTCCGACCCATTGATAACTGGCAAAAAAAGACCTTAAGTGAACAGGGCGAAAATTTAAGAAAAATGTTTTTTGCACTCTCTCAAGATTTACGCCCTATTTTTATTTTACTAGCTCGCAATTGGGAGTTAATGAAAAATATCCACGAATTACCTGCCGAACAGCAAAGATGGTTCTCCCAAGGGGCTTTAGAGGTTCTAGCTCCTCTTGCTTATAGTTTAGGAATGTTAGAAGCCAAGGGTAAATTAGAAGATTTAGCTTTTCCAATTCTTTACCCCAAAGAATATAACTGGCTTGAGCAAAATGTTTCTCAAAAGTATGAAGAACGGCAAAGTTATTTAGATAATTTAACTCCTAGCTTAACAACACTCTTTAAAAAAGAAAAAATTAACACTCTAGATATTCATAAAAGAGCTAAACACTATTTTTCCTTATACCAAAAACTGATTCGCCATGAAATGAATTTAGAAAGAATCTACGATTTAGTGGCTTTGCGAATTATTGTTAGTAGTGTTCCTGATTGTTATAAAGTTTTAGGCGTGTTACATAAAAACTGGTCTCCCCTTCAAGGCCGAATCAAGGATTATATTAGTCAGCCGAAACTAAACGGCTACCGCTCTTTACATACAACCGTTTCAGCCCCCAGTAATATCATCACCGAATTTCAAATCAAAACTCCCGAAATGCATCGAGAGGCCGAATATGGGGCAGCCGCCCACTTAAGCTACAAAAATCAACCTAATGTTACAACTTACAAACATCAATATTTTTGGATGGATCAAGTCCGCCGTTTAAAAGAAGAATCCCAAAACCCCACTCAAGTAATCCAGTTTTTAAAAAATGATTTTTTAAAAGAGCAGATTTTTGTTTTTACTCCCAAGGGAGACATCATCAACTTACCCAAAGACTCTACTTCCATTGATTTTGCCTATGCCGTTCACAGTTCTCTGGGCGACCATTGTGAATTAGCTAAAATAGATGGCAAAGCCGTATCGCTAAAAACTCCCTTAAAAACTGGACAAAAAGTAGAGATCATCGTGAATAATCGTCAAAATCCTTCTTTGGGTTGGTTGCGTTTTGTAAAAACCAAAAAAGCTCAAGAGAAAATCAAAAAATACCTCCTAACTCAAAATGAATTGTCTTCGTCTATCCCTCAAGCTCTAGGAGATTTTGCTAAAGGAATTACTCAAGGAATTAGCCAAGGGTTCAGTGGGTTAGGTGAAGGAATCAGCCAAGGGGTACAACGACTCAAAAAACTTATTCCCTCATCTTTATCTAGTAAAAAGAAAAAAAACTTTCGGGTTTTGATTGGCAACGAAACGGGAATCACATATAAACTTAGCCAATGTTGTCAGCCTCAACCAGTGGATGAAATTATAGCTTTTATTACTCAAGGCAAAGGGGCTTCCGTGCATAAAATAACTTGCCAGAATTTTAAAACCTTGCAAGCCAAATCCCCTGAAAGAGTTTTGTCCGCTAAATGGCAATAAACTTGCACTTAAACAAATATTTAGTAAGATTATAAACATAAGCCGAAGTGGCGGAACTGGCTATACGCGTAGGTCTCAAAAACCTATGAGGGCAACCTCGTGTGGGTTCGACTCCCACCTTCGGCATTAAATTTAATCCAAAGCTATGCCAGCCCACAAATTACCATTTAAAAAATTTGAATGGACGCCAGAAATGGCTTACTCAGTTGAGCTATTAGTCACAGATGGAACACTAAGTAAAGATAAAAGGCATATAGCTTTCAGAAGTTCCGAGATAGAACAAGTAAAAAAATTTAAAAAATGATTGGGTCTTTCCAATCTCATTAGTACAACATACAATAATGGCTGGAGCCAAAAACCATCCTATTCAATACAGTTTGGCGATATTCAATTATACAATTGGCTTTTAACTATAGGTCTATTTTCAGCAAAAACCTATACAATTGGAGAGCTAAAAATACCAGATAAGTATTTCAGAGACTTTTTAAGAGGACACATTGATGGAGATGGCTCTATCTGGACATATCAAGATAAATGGAATACTTTTAAAAATCCAAATTATATTTATACTCGCCTTTGGACACGCTTTATTTCAGCTAGCCAAAAGCATATAGAATGGATACAAAAAAGAATTCGCGAACTACAAGACATCAAAGGTCATTTATGGGAAAGAAAACCTTGGCGAGAATACCAAACAAGTAGTATATGGGAAGTAAAATTTGCCAAAAAAGATTCCATTAAACTTCTTTCTTGGCTCTATTACTCACCCGATGTTCCCTGCCTAAAGCGAAAAAGGGTAGTTGCAGAAAAATTTATAAACACAGCCTAAAGTCCGAAATTATCTCCTATATAAAAAAACAAGGGTATTACTACCCTTTTTTATTTTTGAATTATATTGAAAAATTAAATTGTATTTAAAACCCAATTATGGACTAGCCTCCCTACTTTGGCTCCAGGATAGGCTACTGCAGTCACTATCCAAACGAATGGATTATTTCCATTCTCAAGGGTGGACACCGCCATATACTCACTAAAAGAAAAATTATCAATGAGATAGTCCGCCTTTACCAAAGAATTACTTGGCTCAAACCCAAAAAGATACGAAACTATGCAAAGGACAGCTAAACTTATAATCGCAATATCTTTANNNTTTTAAACTCCTTCCAATTTTTTTCTAATAATCCGGTTGATAAACTCTGGCCTGATTACTATTTCACCATTCAAAACTCCAACTTCAGTTATAAACCCATTTGAATCATGCAGGTGTAGAAAATCAAACCAAAACACTTTCTTAAACCTGATGGATTTATCTACCGCAAAAGCTAACGAGAATAAATCACCAACCATCATCCCCTCCTTAAGATCCAAGCTTAGAGACAAAAAATTTTTTATCTTAAGTCTTGAATTAATCCTTATCAAATGGGAATAATCTGACAGTATAAAGTTCCCATCAAATATACGCCTAGCAGTGTTGTTAACAAGATCTATGCTTGGTTTAGGCACGAAACTAGGGATGTCAAGAAAATTAATTGAAACAGAAATATAGCACAAAGTACTTTTTCTCCTGTTCATTAAAAAACCTCCTTTTTAGTTCTGGAACTTTTTATAAATGTACGGATACGCTAAATAAACCAAATACCCTGACAAAACTCCAACAGCTATTCCGCCTAGGATATCTAATGGCCAGTGTAGGCCCGTAAAAACTCTCCCTAGGGCCATCAAGAAACTAAAAATCAAAAAAACTATACCTGTCTTCTTGTTGTGGAGATAAACAATGGTACCAATAGCAAAGAAAACTGTGGCATGCCCCGAGGGGAAAGCCGAGCTAGTGGAATGGGTTAATAACACATTGGTTTGATCTGACAAGAAAGGGCGGCTTCTGTCGTGAAACATCCGAATAATTTCCACGATTGCAAAGCGACCTAAAAAAGCAGCTATACCTGCCTGAAACACCATCACCCAATACTTTTTCCAATTCCAAAGTAAAAAAATTATTAGCGAAGCTACTAAAAAATATGGTAAATACTTAGCCAAAAAAATTCCAACAACATCCAACCATAAATAGTTTCCGGCTAACCCGTTAATAGCAAAAAATAAAGAATCATCAAGCATTAAATTACAAAATTAATTAGTTTATTAGCTACAAAAATCGTGTTCTGAATTTCCTTTCCTGTCAGCCATGGCTTAACCTTAGAGTCAGCTAGAGCCTTTTCTTTTACTTCTTCTTCTGAAGTATCTCTAGCAACTCCTAAAGTACCCCTAACCTTGCCGTTGATCTGCACAATTAAATTGACGATTTCATCTTCTATTAAGGATGCTTTATATTGAGGCCAGTCGTTCAAAAAAATGCTTTGTTTTTCACCTAAAAACTGCCACATTTCTTCAGCTAAATGAGGAGCGAAGGGGCTTAAAATTAATAAAAAACTCTTGAAAATTTCTTTAGAAATTTGTTCTTTTTTCTCAATTTCATTCACTAAAATCATCAAGGCTGAAACAGCTGTATTAAACTTTAAACTTTCTATATCCTCACCCACTTTTTTAATAGTTTTATGTAATAAGCTTTCCAAATTTTTATCCTGGGGGCTATTTTCAACTATTTGCTTATTAACTAAATTAAAAACTCTGTCTAAAAACCTTCTAGCTCCTCTGACTCCCTTGGTATCCCAAGCAATGGCCTGCTCAAATGGCCCCATAAACATTTCATACACCCTTAAAGTGTCAGCTCCCCACTCTTTTACCACTTCATCAGGATTAATGACATTGCCTTTAGACTTACTCATTTTAATCCCTCCTTCGCCCAAAATCATCCCATGCGAAGTGCGTTTTTTATAAGGCTCTGATCCCAATTCTTGAGGCACCACCCCAATATCCCATAAAAATTTGTAGATAAATCTTGAATATAACAAATGCAAAGTAGTATGCTCCATTCCGCCATTATACCAATCTACCGGCATCCAATATTTTAATAATTCAGGGCTCGCTAACTGTTGATCGTTTTTAGGATCACAATAACGCATAAAATACCAATTACTCCCAGCCCAGTTTGGCATCACATCGGTTTCTCGTTTGGCTAACCCATGGCATTTTGGGCATTGAGTCTTAACCCACTCCTCGGCTTTAGCTAAGGGCGATTGGCCATCATCCGTGGGTTTATAATCTTTAATCTCTGGTAGTTTAATTGGCAAATCTTTTTGATCTACCGCCACCCAGCCACATTTTTCACAAAAAACCAAAGGAATCGGTTCACCCCAATATCTTTGGCGTGAAAATACCCAATCTCTAAGCTTATAATTTATTTTACTTTGAGCCAATTCTTTTTCTTTTAACCAAGCAATAATTTTAGGTTTGGCCACAGCTGAAGTTAGCCCATCGAATTGCTTGGAATTAAAAAGCACTCCCTCTCCTTCATAGCACTCCTCTAGGTTTTTTACTTTTCCAACTAAAGATTCGTCGCTTGGGATTAATGATGTTTTTAAAGTAATGCCATACTTTTTGCCCATTTTAAAATCTCTCTTGTCGTGCCCATCCGCGAAAACAGCTCCGGTGCCATATTGCTCTAGCACAAAATCCGCCACCCACACTGGCATTTCTTCATCGGTAGCAGGATTAATTGCCAAATTTCTCTATGTATTCTTTTACCTCATCCCAGTTTGAAATTCTTGATTTAATTTTTGAAACTAAATCATGCTCCGGAGCTAACACTATGTAAGTTGCTCCAAAAATAGTATCTGCACGTGTAGTGAATACTTTTATTTTTTCAATAGAATCTTTAATTTTGAACTCAAGTTCACTTCCCTCTGATCTGCCAATCCAATTAATTTGTTGCATCTTCACCCGATCCGGAAAATTGACTAACTCTAAATCATCAATTAGTCTTTGTGCGTATTGAGTAATCTTAATCAACCATTGTTCCTTTTCTCTTTTTTCTATTTCCCCTCCGCATCTTTCACACTTGCCTTCTGTTACCTCCTCGTTGGCCAAGCCAATTTTGCAACTTAAACACCAATTAATCGCAATTTTAGCTTTATAGGCCAAACCATGTTCAAATAACTTTAAAAATATCCATTGCGTCCATTTATAATAAGCTGGGTTGGTTGTATCTACCTCCCTCTCCCAATCAAACGAAAGCCCCAAAGATTTCTCTTGCTTTCTAAATGTTTCAATACTCTGTTTAGTAGTAATTGAAGGGTGGATGCCGGTTTTAATAGCATAATTTTCGCTCGGCAAACCAAAAGCGTCCCAACCCATTGGAAACATTACATTTATTCCTTCCATCCTCCTTTTGCGAGCAATGATATCCATAGCGGTATAGCTACGGCAGTGGCCAACATGTAAACCCGCTCCCGAAGGGTAAGGAAATTCTACTAATAAATAAGTTTTAGGTTTATCTAAAAAATCTTGAGCCCGATAAAGCCCTTGTTTTTCCCAACTTTCCTGCCATTTGGGTTCAATTTCCTGCGGTTCGTAGTTCATATACTTTTAATTTAACAGACTTATCTTGCCCTTGCAACCAGTTAAACCCCTTGTTAAAAATTAAAAAATACTCTAACTTAGAATTAAAATTGTGTTTTTAGTTTAAAAACACCTAGTAACTCTTAAAAACGGAGGGACAGATGAAAACAATTGTGATAGCAACCCTAGTTATGTTTCTTACTGGCCACATAGGTTATGCCCTACTAGAAGATGTGGCCAAAAAGGCAACGAAAGCCCTGTTTAAAAAATAACAGGGCTTAAATTTTATATTCCAAATAAAATTTTGGCGTTTTGAAAGGTTTGTTCTGCAATTTTATTAATTGGTTCTCCCCTAATTTCGGCAATCTTTTCAGCCACATACTTAACATTAATCGGTTCATTGCGTTCGCTGGTGGCTTGGGGCGGGGTTAAAAATGGGCAATCGGTTTCAATTAGCATCTTTTCTAAAAGTGTTTTTTTAATAATTTCTTCTAAATCCATCTTAAAAATAATTCCGTTAAAACCTAAATAAAATCCCAAGGCTAAATATTCCTGTGCCTGTTTCCAGTTTCCCGTAAAGCAATGAATCACTCCCTTAATCTTCATTTCTAATCTATCATTCATCGCTTTCAGTTCGCTCAACATCTCCTCATGAGCCTTTCGGCAATGCAAAATTACTGGCAAGCTT
>JAPLWD010000096.1:5268-5795 GCA_026396775.1 Candidatus Gribaldobacteria bacterium | reverse complement strand
TTAGATCGTTAGCTAGTTGCAACTGGGCTAAAAAAACTTCTTTTTGCTTTTGCTTAAATTGTTCAGCTTTAGCTTTGCTTTTAGGCTCATTCCAATAATCCAAGCCAATTTCGCCAATCGCCACCACTTTTGGCTGTTGAGCTAACTGTCGATATTTTTCAATTTCAAGATTTTCCAAACGATCCTCTTGGGCTTGGCTTAAATCAATCACACAGTTAATAGGGTGCAACCCCACCGAAGCAAAAACGCCCTGCTGATGTTGCTGGGCAATTTCTATGGCTAATTTTGAGGTTTGATAATTAGAGCTTGGATTAATTATCCAGGTATCATTCTCCAAAGTTCTTTTTATCACTTCATCGCGATCATCATCAAAAGCCTTAAAATTTAAATGACTATGCGTATCAAAATACATAAACTAAATACGGGGGAAAAGCGGGATGCTTTCTCCACTTTTTATCTGCTCTAATATTTTTTGAGCGGTTTGAGGCATAAACGGCTTAAGCAACTCGGCAATTTCTTGCAAAGCC
>JAPLWD010000096.1:0-5166 GCA_026396775.1 Candidatus Gribaldobacteria bacterium | reverse complement strand
TCGCAAAAACTAATCAACTCCCAAACCGCTCCCAACGCCTCGCTGAAACGAAACTAATCTAAAAATTTTGAGTACTCTTTTTTGATGTTCTCTGTTTTCGTTTTGAAATTAGGATTTAGAAATTGATTAGAAATTAAAAATTTAGAATTAAAAATTTTGTTAGCAAGAGTTACTACTCTTGCTAACAAATTCCCTATTCCATTGGCTAAATCAGCATTGTACCTTTCTGTCAGTTTTTCATAAGTAAAATCGCCATCCTCGGTGGGGCTAATTTCTCTTAACAAAAAATATCTCACTAGATCAGTGCCATATTTCTGAACCAATTCAAACGGATCAACCACATTGCCCAAACTTTTTGACATTTTTTTCCCCCCAACCGTAATATACCCATGCACAAACACATTTTTTGGAAGCTCAATGCCTAATCCCAAAAGCATAGCTGGCCACAGCAAAGTATGGAACCTAGTTATATCTTTGCCAATGAAATGAAAATTGGCTGGCCAATACTTTTTGAATTTTTCGTCATCAGCGGTCAAATAACCCAAGGCTGAAACATAGTTAATTAAAGCTTCAAACCATACATAAATGGTTTGGCTTTCATCGTCAGGCACCGGCACACCCCAACTTAAAACCTTGCTATCCCTAGAACAACTAACATCCTCCAAGCCCTCTTTAATAAAATTTAACATTTCGTTACGACGCGATTCTGGAATAATTTTAATTTCATTATTCTCTAAAATCTTTTTCAAGGGCTCTTGATACTCTGAAAGTTTAAAAAAATAGTTTTCCTCTTCCACTGTCTCTGGCTCTTTATTGTGTAAAGGGCATTTACCTTCAACCAAATCTTTAGCTGTAATAAAAGCCTCACAGCCCACGCAGTAAAGCCCCTGATAAGCTTTTTTTTCAATTTTTCCGCTCTCCTGCAAAATCTTCCAGATTGCTTGAACGGTTGGCCAGTGTCTTTTTTGATCAGTGGTTCTAATAAAATCATCCGTCGATAAATTCAAAGCTTCTTTTAAGGCTTTAAATTGGCTTGAAATCTCATCACAAAACTCGATTGTGTTTTTGCCCTCTTCTTTGGCTTTTCTTTCAATTTTACTCCCGTGTTCGTCAGTGCCAGTTAAAAACCAAACATCCTTACTCAAAAGGCGGTTATATCTAGCTATTACATCGGCCTGAATTAACTCTAAGGCAAACCCAATATGCGGGGCTGAATTGGTATAGGCAATGCTGGTTGTGAGATAAAATTTTTCTTGATTAGCCATATAGACCTACTTTATCACATTTGCTGGCTTATTTCACCTGTTGACATAATACTATATAGGATGTATAATATAATAGTATTTTTTGTTTTTCTTCGCTTAGTCTTAATATAGGAGGATTTTAAATGAAGAAAATGGAAAGTTATATAAAAAAAGGTTTGATTGCCATTATGGCAATTTGCTCTTTGCTTTTATCCATCTTACTGTCTGAAACTATGGGGCAATCCTACAACCAAGGTACCTCATACCAACCTTTTGAAGGATTTACAACAAACGAGTATCTAAAACTAGTTTTTTGGTCTCTAGTTATTGTTATTTGTTCAGGATGGCTAGCGCTGAATAGTATCAGAAAAAATTATAAAAAAATAATTTTTCCGATTCTACTTTCCTTAGCTCTTCTAACCACGATATCACTTGGTGTTTTCCGAGAAATATCAGGAGCTACCCTAAAGAATGATGAGGGGATTAGAATTTTTAGCCCAGTGGATTGGATTAATCTTTCTAACGCTTTGCTTTCAATAGGAGCGTTTGCAAGCTTCGCGCTTATGCATACTCCAAGCCAGCGGGTCAGCCGATTTTGTGGGTTAACTGTAATGACCGGTTTAGGAATAATAACCCTAAGTAATTTATTACTGTTTGCGCCCACTTGGTCTTATTGGCCAAGATTGATATCAGAATACGGTTTAAAAGTAGGGGTTCAAGAAACTCCCTACATAAACCATATTCCATCACTTTTCCTGTCGATGGCTGGGTCAGCCCTAGCAGTAGCTGGCCTCTCCTTAGAATGGGCAGGGAGGAAAAAGAAAGCCCAATTTAAAATTCCTGTCCGGATTTAAAAAAATAGAGCCGAATCAGCTTAATTGATCTGCTGATTCGGCTCTATTAGAAAACTATTGTGGTTTAACTGCCACCACAAACTCGCCCTTAATCGGGGTGTTTTTTATTGCTTCAGTAACCTCGCTTAAATTGCCTCGGTAAATTGTTTCAAACTTTTTAGTTAATTCTCGCCCCACCACAATTTCAAAAGGGCTAGATTTTTTATCAAATTCCCCCATTTCTTTCAATGATTTAATAATCCGATAAGGCGACTCGTAAAAAACTACTGGGTATTTAGATTTGGCTAACTCTTCAAAAAATTGCCGGCGTTTTCTTTTTTGCGGTGGAAAACCCAAAAACAAAAATCGATCCATCGCAAACCCACACACGCTCGCAATCGCTGTCACAGCCGAAGCTCCCGGAATGGGCTCAATTTTTACCAAGCTTCCTAAAGATTCAATTACTTTTTCAACTAAAAAATTACCAGGATCAGAAATACTAGGGGTCCCTGCGTCCGAAATTAAAGCTAAGCTACAGCCTTGTTTTAATTTAGCAATAATTTCATTGATTTTATTTAGCTTGGAGTGTTGATGATAAGAAATCATTGGCGTTTTAATGCCAAAATGGGTCAGTAAATTTCTACTCACCCTAGTGTCTTCAGCTAAAATTAAATCAACCTCATTTAAAATTCGTAAAGCCCGAGCTGAAATATCTTCTAAATTACCAATGGGTGTCGCCACCACAAACAAAGTAGACATAATAGACAATAAATTACAACTCAACTGTTTCTATTTCTTTTTCGTTGGCTTGGCGTCTTTTGTTTAAATAATCTTTTACAACCTCGTAAATAACTCCTGCCATCGGGATTGCTAAAATACCTCCTGCCGCCCCCCAAAGTTGGCGACCAATCTCAAAAGAAACCAAAACCAAAATCGGCGAAATGCCAATAAACTTTTTAAACAAAACTGGAAAAAGTAACTTATTTTCCAATTCTTGAATAATCACAAAAGCAATCACCACAAAAACGGCTTGATAAAAAGAGTTTAAAGAAACCACCGTAAACATTAAAATCCCTGCCACAATTGGGCCAAAAATTGGCAAAAAGTCGAGTAACCCAGCCAGCAAAGCTAATAAAACAGCGTATTTAACATTAAAAATCAAAAAGATAATGCTCATTGCTCCTCCCACAAAAACCACCCCAATCAGGCGGGAAATAAACCAGCCACTGACTTTTTTTCTGGCTCTTCGCCACAAACTAAAAGCATAATCTTGATGCTTGGGCAATACAAACAAAGATACCATTCGTTCAATAAAGTTTTTTTCTAAAGAAATAAAAAAGGCCACCGCAAAAATAAAGCCGGTAGCTAAAGCACTCCCAAAAATACTCGCTAAAGCATCTCCCAAGCTACCAGTAGCTTGATCCAAATTAATTTTCAAGGCCTCAATAAAAACTTTGGAGTTTTTAAAAGTATCAATCCCAAATTTTTCAAAGATTGGCGAGATTTTTTTTAGATAAGCAGGTAAATTATTGTAAAAATCCAAAGTTTCATTTAAAAGCATGGGGCCAGCCTTATAAATTCCAAAGCCAATTAGAATAAAAACCCCAAAATACAAAAGTGTTGAAGAAACCAATCGAGGTATTCTTTTGCGCTCTAAAGCATCTATGACAAAATTGAACAAAATCGACACGATTAAGGCAAAAACAAACCAAATTAAGACGCTTTGAATTTGAAAAAGCACAAATAGCAAAACAACCGCCAAACAAATTTTAGCGATAGTTCGCATCTTTATATCTAAAAAATTAATCTGTGACATCAATTTATTTTATCACCAAGCTAAACTTTAAGCAATTTCCAAAGCTCTTTTTCATTTTTATGCGGGCCGATTAAAGCGAGATTTAAATTTTTGTTCTGGAAAATATTTTGAGCCACCCTTTTAATATCTCCTAGAGTAATTTTATTTATGATAGCCAACTTTTGTTGTAAGGTTAAGATTTCTCCAGACAAAAGTTCTTGAGCTCCATAAAAAGAGGCTAAAGCATCCGAAGACTCCAAGCTTAAAGTTAAAGCCCCCTTTAAATAATCCTTAGCCTTTTGCAGTTCAGCCGGAGTAACACCCTTTTTGGCTATACTGGCATACTCTTTTAAAATTAATTCAATTGCCAAGGGTAAATCCCGATGAGCCACCCCAGCTTGAGTAACTAAAAACCCAGAATCAGTGTAAGACTCCGAGAGAGTGTGGATATAATAGGCTAGTCCTCTTTTTTCTCTAATCTCAATGAATAATCGAGAGCTCATATTGCCACCCAAAATAATACCTAAAATATCCTGCATATATCGTTCAGAACTTATTAAGCTATAGCCCCTCACCCCTAAACAAAAATGAGTTTGATCGGTTTCCTTAAAGAAAACTTTCACTTGAGATTCAACTTGGACTTCTTTAACTATTTCTTTGCCAACAATAGTTGCGTTAGGAATACTGCGGAAATACTTTTTCACTTTCTCAATCGCCTCTTTCTCTTGAAAATTACCTGATAAACAAACGATCGTATTTTGGCTGGAATAATGTTTTTTAAGATAATCAATCAGATCTTTCCTTTGCAAGTTTAAAATATTTTCTTTAGAGCCAATTACCCTCCAGCCGGCGGGAGTGTCACCGTAAAGCAATTCCTCCCAAACATTTTCCACATCTTGCATCGGAGCGTCTTGGTACATATTAATTTCTTCCACAATCACGCCCCGTTCTTTATTAATTTCAACTTGAGGAATTTGAGAATTTAAAAAAATATCACTCACCCAATCCAAAGCCAAATCAAAATATGCGTGCTCTACTTTAGCGTAATAGCCTGTATATTCCTTGCTAGTAAAAGCATTGTAAGCCCCACCCACCTTATCTAGTGTTTCAGCCACTTTTAAAGCACTAGGGCGTTTTTTAGTGCCCTTAAAAAACATATGCTCTAAAAAATGTGAAACCCCATTATTTTTTTTAGCTTCATATTTTGAACCTGCCCCCACTACCACCAAAACCGTTACTGCCAAAGCCGTTTTTTGAGGCACGACAATAACTCTTAACCCATTTTCTAATTGAT
>JAPLWD010000117.1 GCA_026396775.1 Candidatus Gribaldobacteria bacterium | reverse complement strand
TCCTCCAACTGTTAAAAGAGAGGTGCAGTTTATGAAAGAACTTGAGAAGAATTTGGCTTTGAAAAATAATAAAATTGAAGTTACTAAAATTAAAACATCGGTTGTGGTACCTCAAAAAACCCTTAACAAATTAGAAGATAGGGTTGAAAATGCCAAAAAAACATTTGTGGTAGAGGGGAACGAGGGTTATAAGAATATTTTATTGATTGATGATGCTATCGGATCGGGAGCTACCCTAAATGAAATTGCCTTACAAATCAGAGAAAGGGGGATTATAAGTGGGAAAATAATCGGTCTAGCGATTACGGGAAGCATTAAGGGATTTGATGTAATCAGCGAAGTTTAATCGTTAAATAGGTTTTAACATCAGACAGCGAGCGGAGCACGGATGAAAAGCCTTTATTTGTAAGGGCTTTTTGTTTATAATTTAAATTGGATTGGGGCTTAGTTTGGATTTAGTTTGGGGATTGAGAGAAAAATGCTAAAATAAAACGATAATGTTAATTTAAAAAATACTATGATATTAAAAAATAAAGTAGCTATTGTGACTGGAGCGGGTCAGGGGATTGGCCGAGGCATTGCTTTAGCTTTGGCTCAAGAGGGTTGTTCCGTGGTGGTAAGCGACCTTAATCAAGACAACAGCAACAAGGTGGTTGCTGAAATTAAGGCTTTGGGAGTAGAGGCTTTGGCGATAAAGTGCGATGTTTCACAAAAAAATGAGGTTGATAGTTTAGTGGCTCAAACCCTTGAACAATTTAATCAATTAGACATTTTAGTTAACAACGCTGGCATTTTTCCGTTTGTGCCTTTTTTAAATATGACCGAAGCTGATTGGGACAAGGTTTTGAATGTAAATCTAAAAAGCGTGTTTTTGTGCTCTCAAGCGGTAGCCAAGGTAATACAAGTTGGCGGGCGTATTATTAGCATTTCTTCTATAGCCTCGTTTGTGGGCTTCGAAGGGCTAACTCATTATTGTGCTTCTAAAGGAGGAATTAACAGTATGATTAGAGCCTTGGCTTTAGAACTAGCCCCTCAAAAAATTACGGTTAACGCTGTAGCTCCTGGTATAATTGACACTCCAGGTGCTAGCCAATCCGATCAGCCCAAAACCGCCACCGAGGCCATTCAAAAACAAACTATTGCCATGGTTCCTTTGGCTAGAATGGGTCAGCCCCAAGATATTGCCAATGCTGTTGTGTTTTTGGCTTCAGAAAAATCCAGCTATATTACTGGCCAAACAATTATTGTTGATGGTGGCTGGACACTAAGATAAAGAAACAGCACAACGCGTTCATTATTTTTATTAAAAGACAAAATTATGCCAAAAATTAATCAAGAGAATAGAAGAACTAATCAATCTAGCTTTGAGTCTGACGAAGTGTTACGAGCTGATTCATTAATGAATGATGGGAAGTGTGAAGAAGGAAAAGCTGTTTTAAACGATCTTTTAAAGAACGGGCCACTTAAAAAAGGAACTTATCAGAGTATGGTGGCTGTTTATTTATTATGTAACGCTTATCAGGAGGCCAAAAATGTTTTCGCTGTTTATAGGGCCACTACTAATAAGGACCTTACTGGTTCTGGTTTTTCTATAAAAGATATTGAAAAAGAAGAGCAGGCATATCTAGAAGCAAAACAAAGTTACGAGAATCAACCGATTAAAGTATTTAATCAAGATTCGCTTTGGCATGGTTTAAAGGCGGGATATTTGAGTATGGCAATTATTTTTCATCGGGTTAAGCAGATTATACTTTCTGACGGTGGAATTGTTTTTAAATTAAAAAATAATCAAGAATTAAAATATAAATGGTCTGAAATTTTGGAGATGCGTATAAGGAAAGTAGAGTGGTCAACAAAATACAGAGAGACTTGGGTTGTAAAGACGCTTTTAATAAAAACAAAAGATAAGGTATTTAAAATTGACGTTACGGATGCTTTTAATAGTGCAGAGTTTAAAAATACACCAATTTTTTTAGCTGAATTAAAGAAGCACAAAGAAATCGTTGAGGAAAGTGTTCGGAAAAATAAGGGCTGGTTTTGGCGTTCTACACGCTAATTCAAAAATTTAAATATGGCTAAAGAGGAATTTATGAAATTAATTACACTGCAGGGAGTTTGCATTTATGCTGACGGTCGTTGCGGGGTTGATTTTAATGATCATAATTTATTTGAAGGCCATGTAATCACTGCCGAAATAAGCAAACGGAGAAAGATTGGCGCTGTTGACATTAAGGGGTAAATATAATTTTATTAATTTATGATAATTTCTATCTTGCAAGCTATGACTTTGGTTGTTCATGGTAATGCTTTTTTGTCTAAAGATTATGATATCAGCAGCTACTATCCCGATAACAAAGTATTTGCTTTTGACGACAAAGTTATTTTTGGAGAGCTTGATAACAAGACATCTCAATTTTTAACAATTGCTAATGGACCGATTGAATGGCTAAAACATTTAAAAAAAGATGGCTGTAGACTTTTGAGGTTGTTCTATGCTTCGCCGGAAGATGACTTTGCTGGTAATAAGCGTATACTAGCTGGTATGGTTGGAGGTGGCGGAGACTGGTGGATTGAAACTATTTTTACTGACTATAGCAACCAATGGTTTTGGAAAGAAGATATTACACACAAGGAGGCGCTGGATGGAAAAATTTGGACCATTACTTATTTTTCAAGTTTAAAAAAGATGGATCCTCCCGAGGCTGACTCGGATACTTTTGAGGTTGTTGAGCAAAATTTAAAAAAAGCTTTAACTAATATTAAACAATTTTCCGCAAACCAAAAACTAGATAATTGGATACAGATTTTTGAAAGAGCTTTAATGGTTTTAGATGGCAAAGAGGCTAACTCGGATGAGTTTAATAAATGTTTTCCCGTTGAATTTTGCACGGAACAGTTTTTTCAGTTAGCTGGTTCAGCTGATATTGCCTGGGTATTTGGGGGTATGGGCAGTTGGAATGATTTGAGCTTTGATAAACCAGAAGATCAAGCAGAGTATGATAATCTTTCAGACGAGCTTTATTTATCTTTAGTTTTAAGCCTTGTGTATGTAACTAACTCGGCTGGTATAACATAGTTGGGGAGTTTGCTTTTGTTGGGGTTTTATGGTTTACTTAAAGGGTAAATAATTAAATAAAATATCTATGCCAAAAAGAGTTAGAGGGTTGGGTGTAAAAGGAGGGTCACACTCTCATAAAACTAAAAAGCGTTTGGAAATCAAGAAATTGATGTTAGCCAAAAAGAAAAGCAAAAAGACTAAATAAAAATTTTTGAAGATTGTTGTGTGCAATCTAGAGTGGGTTCAAAAATCCCCTTATTTCTATGAGGGTTTTTTGTTTACAGATTTAAAGCTTTTTTTTGGTGAGAAATAAAAGTATAATGTTTTTATGACTCAAGAACAAGCTTTAGAAATTTTAAAAATAGGGGTAAATGTTTTTTTAACGGGTGAGCCTGGAAGTGGTAAAACCCACACGGTTAATCAATATGCCGATTATTTAAGAGAGCATAATGTTGCTCCTGCTATTACCGCGTCAACCGGCATTGCGGCTACTCATTTAAACGGGTTAACCATTCATTCGTGGGCAGGAATTGGCATTAAAGACCATCTTTCTCAAGGTGATTTAGAACAGATTGCCAAGGTTGCTTATATTAGAAAACGAGTAAATAATGCTCAAGTTTTAATTATTGATGAAATTTCAATGCTGGAGGCAGGCACTTTTTCTTTAGTTAACTCGGTTTGCCAAACAATTCGCCAATCCCAAGAGCCGTTTGGAGGGTTGCAGGTGGTGGTGGTAGGTGATTTTTTCCAATTACCCCCAATTGGCAAAGCTGAACAAGCCCAATTTGCTTTTAAATCCCCAGCTTGGCTGGAAGCTAATTTTACGGTTTGTTATTTAACCGAGCAGTATCGGCAAGATGATGCGGATTTTTTAAAAATGTTGGGGGCGATTAGGTCAAATGGTTTTACTGATCGGCATTTACAAAACTTACAAAGCCGAGTGGTTCAGCTAGATCAATCACCCAAAGACATTACTCGGATTTTTTCGCATAACGCCGATGTGGATAAAATTAATAATCAAGAATTGAGCCAACTTTCAGGCAAGGCTGAAAGTTTTCATATGTTTTCGCGGGGGCAAAGAAATTTTGTGGATAATTTAAAAAGGGGTTGTTTATCGCCAGAAACCTTAGAACTCAAAATAGATGCTTGGGTAATGTTTACTAAAAATAATTTAAAAGAGGGTTTTGTAAATGGCACCTTGGGTAAGGTGGTTGGCTTTAATCAGGACAACAATAATTATCCAATTATTAAAACAACTTTGGGTGAACAAATTGAAGTTGCCCCGATGGAGTGGGTGGTTGAAGAACAGGGCAGTATTAAAGCTAGGATCGCTCAAGTGCCCTTAAGATTAGCTTGGGCGATTACGATTCATAAAAGCCAAGGGATGAGCTTAGATATGGCGGTGATTGATTTACAAAAAACCTTTGAGTTTGGGCAAGGATATGTGGCTTTATCGCGAGTTCGCAGGCTGTCGGGGCTTTTTCTTTTGGGCTATAATCAAAAAGCTTTTTTAACTCACCCCCAAATGCAAAAACAGGATCAAACTTTTCGCGAGCAATCCCGGGAAGCCCAAGAAAGTTTGGCTTTAAGATCTAAAAACGAGATTATTCAACAACAAAATGATTTTTTGAGAGCTTGCGGAGGTACATTATCCAAACAAGCGCCAACTAAAAAAGGCTCAACAGCTAAAAAAGAAAAAAATAGCACCTATGATCAAACTCTAGTTTTGATTAATCAGGGGAAAAGCCTTGAGGAAATTGCCAAAATCCGCAGTGTTACTAAGGGAACGGTGGTTAGCCATTTAGAAAATTTAGTTTTAAATGGCAAAATTGACCTTGCAGAGCTAGAGCAATTAACTGACGAAAAATTACTATTGCGAATACCAGAAATTACTTTGGTTTTTCGTGAATTAGACACTGATAAACTTCAGCCAGTTTTTGAACACTTTGAGGGTGAACACACTTACGACGACCTTCGCCTAGCCAGATTATTCTTAAATTTTAACTAGATTTTGACTGGGGATAATGGGGGTTGACATAAAAAGAGAGTGTGCGTTATAATGTACACAAGTAATTTTATGGCAAACAAAAAACAGGTTACTATTTTTGAAGGCAAAAGAATTCGCCGAAAATGGGACGAAGAAAAAGAGCTTTGGTATTTTTCGGTTATTGATATTATAGCCGTTCTTATCGAACAAATTGATTTTAAAAAAGCACAAAGTTATTGGACAACGCTTAAAAGCCGTTTAAAACAAGAGGGAAGTGAGTCTGTCACAAAATGTGACAAACTGAAATTACAGTCTGCTGATGGAAAATATTATAGAACTGATGTCGCTGATGTGGAAACATTGTTGCGTTTAGTTCAATCAGTTCCTAGCCCAAAGGCTGAACCAATAAAATTATGGCTAGCAAGAGTTGGCTATGAAAGAATAGAAGAAATAAACGATCCAGAAAAAGCGCTTAACCGCAGTAGGGGTTATTGGCAGAGAATGGGGCGGAGTCAAAAATGGATACAGCAAAGAATGATGGGCCAGGAAACAAGAAATAAACTTACGGATTATTGGAGTGAGCATCAAATAACAAAAGCTGAAGAATATGCAATTTTAACAAACATTATTCATCAAGAATGGAGTGAATTAAGCGTAAAACAGCATAAGAGCTTAAAAGGGCTGAAGCGAGAAAATCTGCGAGACCATATGACCGAAGCAGAGTTGATTTTTTCAGCTTTGGCGGAGATGTCAACGCGGGAAATTGCTGAAGGTCTAAACGCTCAAGGAATAGACGAGAATGCAATTGTTGGTAAAAGGGGTGGCGGAGTGGCGAAAAGAGCCAGAAAAGATTATGAAATTGAAACTAATAAAAAAGCAGTAAGTAATGAGAATTTTTTATCATCTCAAGAAAATAACAAAAAATATAGAATAATTAAGTCTAAAAATTTATGAATTCAAAAAATACTTTGTCGGTAACCGAAGCAAGAAAAAATATTTTTAAAATATTGGCTGATGTGCAGAAGCCTGATGTTTATTATACTTTGACTGATAAAGGCCGGCCTAAGGCGGTTGTTTTGTCGGTTGACTATTTTGAATCTTTATTGGAAACAATCGAAGTTTTGCAAGATTTTCCAGATTTAGCAAAAGATGTAAAAGAAGCGGAAGCAGAATTTGCTCGGGGCGAGTACATTACTTTGGAAGAAATATTAGGCAAAGAAGGTTTTGTTTTAGCTGATAAAGCTAATTATAAATATGAAGTATCAAGTCGTCATAACAAAAAAAGCACAAAAAGGATTAAATAAAATTCCAAATCCGTATTACCAAAAAATTATTGCTACTTTTGCAATTTTAGGAAGTGATCCTTTTTGTGGTAAAAAATTAGGAGCCAAGCATAAGAGAGAATGGTCTTTTAGAGTTTGGCCGTATAGAATTATTTATAAAATTAGAAATTTAGAGTTAGTTATTTTAATTGTTAAAGTAGGTCATCGCCAAGGAGTTTATTAAAATATGGAAAAGCAAACTATTAAACAATTGCCAAAAGTGGATCGGCCAAGAGAAAAGCTTATTAGTAAAGGCGTTGCCAACTTAAAAGACGCAGAATTATTGGCAATTCTATTGAATACAGGGGTGGCAGGCGAAAATGTTTTACAGGTGGCTTTGCGAATTTTAAAACAATATCCTAAAAGAGATTTTTTAAAGCTTAGTTTTAAAGAGCTTTCTAGTATTAAAGGCGTGGGGCAGGTTAAGGCTTGTTTGTTGTTGGCTAGCTGTGAATTTATCAAGCGAGCGCTAGAGGTTAAAGAAGAAATTGCGCCAATTATTAAAACGGTTGAGGACGTGGTGGCTCAAAGCATTTATATGAAAGATAAGCAAAGAGAGCATTTTATGGTTTTGTATTTAAACGCTCGCAATGAGCTGATTTTTAAAAAGCCAATGTTTGTTGGCACCTTAAACGCTAATATTGTGCACCCCCGAGAGATTTTTGGGGAGGCCATCAAACAAAATGCGGCTTTTGTGATTTTTTGCCACAACCACCCATCTGGCAACGAACAGCCCTCGCAAGCTGACTTAGAAATAAACAAAAGGCTAGTTGAGGCAGGTAAGATAATGGGCATTGAGGCTTTGGATCATATTATAATCACGAAAACCCGAGTTTTTAGCTTCAAAGAAAGCGGACTAATGTAAATAAAATAATTTTAAATTTAAAAATTATGATACAACAAACAATTGTTCGGCGCCAAGTTTTCTTTTTTATCGCAGATGAAAGCGATATTGCGTATAACCCATCAACTAAAAAGCAAAATGCTCGTTTGGAGCGAGAGACAACTAGAGCCGGATTTTTAGTGGAATTATTAGAAAAACGGGGTTATGAAATAGGGGAAATTGTGCTGGATTTTGAAGGGCCAAAATGCGAAATTTTGGGTTCAGTGGATTTAGTGGCTTTAAAAAACGAAAGCCCATTTTTAATTGCCCAATTTTTAAGAGACACACCATCATTAACCGAAATTGCAATGTCTCGCGATGTTCTTTGGGAGAAAATGAGAGATTTAAAAGCCCAATATGGCGTTTTAGCTTGGGCCAACCAAAAAGAAACTTTTTTATCCGCTAACGGAAAAATCAAAAGAGTTATTCTATGAAAAATCTTACAAAAATCGCAATTTGCCACTCCCAAATATAGAGTATTTGCCACTTAGGAGAATGATGGCAAAAAGACCTATATAATATGTTTTAAATTAAATTGTTTTTTGTATTTTTTTCCTTAATTTAAAACTATTA
>JAPLWD010000104.1:1927-4356 GCA_026396775.1 Candidatus Gribaldobacteria bacterium | reverse complement strand
AAATAAATCTAATTAAAAATTGCGCATAATATAAACCTGTCAAAATAAATATGCCGGCTACACCATATCGCAACCATTTTTCAACTTTTTGTATCGACTGAAAAGCCTTGCCTACCGTCTTCATGCTATAAGCGATTAGAAATGAAAATATAATAACTGGCAAGCCTGTACCTAAAGCAAAAACCGATGGTAATAATAATCCGCTGGCCGATTTAAAAGTTAAAGGAACTAATACCCCGAAAAACATGATGCCACTATATGGACAAAAAGCAAAAGCGAAAAGCATACCCAAGGCCAATGAGCCAAAATAACCTTTATCAGATAACCAAAGTTTTATTTTCTCCGTTTTGCCGTAGGTTTTTAAATTAATCTTAATAACCCCGAACATGGTCAGCCCTATAACTATTAGAACCGGACCCAAAACTTTATCGCCCCAACCTTGAAAAATTCTGGAAATTTGAAAAGGCGAAAGCCCGAAATATATCAAAGTTGCCAGCAGGGTATAACTGATACCTCTGCCTAAGGTATAAAAAAGTCCAGACAAAATTGTGTGCTTTGGAGTTTTAATATCCTTAGAAATAAAAGCAACGGCCGTTATGTTGGTGGCCAGTGGGCATGGGCTTAGAGAAGTCAGAGTTCCCAAAAGGAAAGCAGAGAGGATTGGAATGTTGTAATTATCAATTAAACTGTTAATAATATCCATATTATTTCCCCAATAAATTATCCAATTTACCCTTTAAATAACTTTTAAACTGAACTTCATTCTGAGTTAAGCGCCAAACTTGCGTATCCTCATTAATACTATCTTGTCCATTATAGATAGCGTTGATAAATAAAGATGAACCGCTAGCTTGAAATTTTTGTGCTAATTCTTTATTTTCCGGCAAATCAATGTTTATTTCTCGGAATTCAATTTTGCCATCTCTTAGCTCTGGCTGAAAATATTCATCGACTGTTTCGCCAGCCAACCGACCAATCGCAATACAAGTCGTACAACGCTGAGTAGCATGGAATAAGAATACTTGAACTTTGTCGACCGATTGCTTTTGTGATGATTCTTGATTTTGAGATTGGCCGCCTGTAGTTGCCTCTGATTTTGGTGAGTTTAAATTGGCGACAATCAAAATAATTAACACTCCTAATCCAATTACAGATCCGATAATGATTTTTTTGTTCATAATTTTATTTTAAAATTAAATTAAACAAGAATCCGGTAAACATAATGCCTACGCCAACGATTCCCGCAAAAATAAGAATGAGTTTTGTTTTCATCACTTTTTTCAGGATCATAAACTCCGGCAGAGACAAAGCGGTTACTGACATCATAAATGCCAATGTTGTGCCCATTGATACACCTTTTTCTGTTAGAGCACTGACAAGGGGGATGATACCGGCGGCGTTGGAATAGAGTGGAATACCGATAAGAACAGCAAGAGGCACAGCATACCATTTACCCGATCCAGCATATTGAGCAAGAAAATCGGCCGGTACATAGCCATGTATCCATGCACCGACACCAATACCAACAAGAACATACGGCCAGACTTTTTTCAAAATATCTAAAGTATAATCCTTAGCATAGGCGAGTCTTTCTTTTCGAGACATGCTTGGCAGATCAACATTGCCGTTTATTGTATTTTGATATACAAAAGGTTCAACTAAATTTTCAATTTTCAACTTTCCTATAATTGTTCCGGAAAGGATGGCTATAATTAGACCGCTAAGTATATAAACTAACGCTATTTTCCAGCCAAACAACCCAAGTAATAAGACAAGGGCGATTTCATTAATCATGGGCGAGGCCACCAAAAAAGAAAAAGTCACGCCCAGTGGAACTCCAGCTTGCACAAACCCTAAAAACAAAGGGATGGCCGAACAAGTACAAAAAGGCGTAACAATACCCAAAAGCGCAGCAATAATATTGCCAGCATATTTATTTTTTCGCAATAAAATTGCGCGTATTTTTTCGGGTGGCAAGTAAGACCTTATTATTGAGACAGCAAAAATAATAACCGAAAGGAGAATAAATATCTTGACGGTGTCAAAAATAAAAAAATTAACTGCTCCGGCCAGCAAGGTTTTAGGAGTAATACTAAAAACAGTATAGGTTAACCAATCAGCTAATAATTGTATAGGATAAAATATGTTCATAGTATTTTGTTAACAATTACCACCGCAACTACACTTCGAATTCTTTTTTGGTTCTACTTGATCGGCGTTGTTGCTTTGGCTAATTAAGTCTTTAATTTTTTTAATATCAGAAGTAGACCCAGTCATTACCGGTTTTCCATCTATAGTCAAAACGGGGCTTTGCATTACTCCCATTTCAATAATTTTCTGAATATCAGTAACATATTCCACTTCAGTATTTAATCCCATTTCCTGGATTGCTTGTTTTGTCAACTCAAAAAGTCTTTTACAAGAGGGGC
>JAPLWD010000104.1:0-1806 GCA_026396775.1 Candidatus Gribaldobacteria bacterium | reverse complement strand
ATTGAATAATAAACCCTCAACCCCTCCTTACGGTCATCGACTAAACCAAAATCTTTTAGTACTTTTAAGTGATGAGAAGTGAGATTTTGAGGCAAATCAAGAAATTGCCAAACATCACAGACACATTTTTCACCGAACCGAAGCATACACAGAATTTTTAGCCTATTTTCTTCAGCCACAACCTTTAAAAATTCAACAGTTCTCTCAAGCTCAGCGGTTGTCTCTTTGTCCTGACAGCATTTTGGCTTCATATATTTGTAATCAATTTTAATTATATCAGTATATATTGATATAGTATACAAAAATTAAATGACAATCAATAGCCATAGTAATATAATTTAGCCTTTTTTGGCGGTTAAAAAGTTAAAAACACCAAAAANNGTTAAAAACACCAAAAAAACAGTTTAAAGGATTACTTCGTCGCTCGGCTTCGTTCCTCGCAATGACAAGGGGTTTAACAGATGAGTGGTGGGGGAGGGAAAAATATGGTAGATTGGTTTCAAGGAGGGTTAATTATAAAATATGTTTTTAAGCAAATATAAAAAAACTTTAATGGAGGTGCCGTTGATTTTGATGCTGGCTTTTATTATTATTTTGGCTTTAACAATTTATCAGGCCGGTTGTGCCCCGGCTAAATTTCCAATTCACTGGAATGCTTTAGGTGAAATAGATGGCTGGGCTTCGAAAACTTTTGTGGTATGGTTTTTCCCCTTAATGGCTTTAGGGTTTTATTTTTTAATGCTATTAATTCCTAGAATAGATCCTTTAAAGAAAAATTACGCTAGTTTTGAGGTAGCCTTTTATTTAATTCGTTTGTGGCTGATGATTTTTTTGTTGGTGATTTTTGTGATTACTTTTTTGGCAGGCTGGGGGTATTTTATTAATCCTGCTTCTCCCATTATTATTTTAATCGGCTTGCTGTTTATTACACTGGGGCTAACAATGCCTAGGATAAAACAAAACTATTTTTTTGGCATTAGAACCCCTTGGACGCTTTACTCCCAAGATAACTGGGTTAAAACTCATCAATTAGCTGGCAAAACTTTTGTGGTGGGTGGTGTATTGTCGGTTTTAGCTATGTTTTTGCCAGCCCCATTAAATTTTTATATCTTTATAATAGTGATTATGCTAGCAGGATTGTGGCCGGTTATTTATTCGTATTTAATTTCCCGCCAAAAAAAGGTTTAATGCTAGGGGGGCTTAACTTAACGGAGGGGTCTGTCCCCTATAATTTTATGGAAATTATTAAAAAGGAAGTGGCTTGGGAGGGAAAGTTTGTGCGGGTGACTAACAAATTTTTTAAAGCCAAAAATGGACAAGAGGGAGTATGGGAGGTAGTAGAAAGAAAAGGTTTATACAAAAGAATTGTTTTTATCTTTGCTTTAACTAAAAATAAAGAAGTAGTTTTGGAAAAAAATTATCGCTTAACTTGTGAGTGCCAAGTGCTGGAATTGCCAGCTGGTTTAACTGATAAGCCCGATGAATCTGAAGCCGAAGCTGCCAAAAGAGAATTACTGGAAGAAACCGGCTATCAAGCCAAAGAGATGATTCCCATCTTTGCTAGTTTAGGAGCGCCTGGCTTAACTAAGTCAGAATATATCAATTTTTTTGCTCCGGATGTTGAATTTGTGGGCAAACCCGAAAATGGCGAAGGCGAAGAAATAGAAGTGCTCACTGTGCCAGTGGATCAGCTAGTGAGCTTTTTATTGGAACAACAAGGCAAAATGAAAGTGGATTCCAACCTATTGGGTATTTTACCAATTTTACAGCACAAGGGGTTGATTTAATCAGGAAGCTCTATAATAT
>JAPLWD010000058.1:2121-2687 GCA_026396775.1 Candidatus Gribaldobacteria bacterium | reverse complement strand
AGTCATGACGGGGGGAAAACTTTTAGGATTATTCAAGAGATGCTAGAAAATCTTGGTTATCACCTAAAAGTAAGAGTTTTAAATAGTATGGAGTACGGAAATATTCCACAGAATAGAGAGCGAGTTTATATAGTTGGCTTTAAAAATAAGGAATATTCCGATAAATTTGAGTTTCCTAACCCAGTAAAACTAACTGTCAAAATTACAGATTTATTAGAAAAAAATGTGCCCGAAAAATACTATTACAACGGTAAGCCATTGTTCGAGAGGTTAAAGGACTTTGTAAATGAGGAGGGGAAAGTTTATCAATGGCGTAGGCAGTATGTCCGAGAAAACAAAAGCGGTGTCTGTCCTACACTAACTGCCAATATGGGTACGGGTGGCCACAATGTGCCGATTATCAAAGATAAAAAAGGCATTAGAAAATTAACTCCGTTGGAGTGCGCACGCATCCAAGGATTCCCTGCTGATTATAAAATACCAAAACTGGCCGATTCAGCCTTGTATAAGCAGTTTGGAAACTCCGTAAGTGTTCCAGTCATTGAAGCTGTCGGGAGACAGATGAT
>JAPLWD010000058.1:0-2108 GCA_026396775.1 Candidatus Gribaldobacteria bacterium | reverse complement strand
AGGGTTTTATTTTATACTTAGCTATAATTTCTTTTTTAATTCCAAACCGAGGTCGTCTTTTTTGTAGTTGTTGATCAGAGAAGGTTTCTTTTTTATTTAGAGATTGGTTTGTTATATATTTGTTCGGGATTAGGTATACATCAAACTTTCCATCAACCTTACCTTCATTATAGAAATCTACGAAATATAAATCATCCCATTTTGATTTTGGTCCAAATGTGGTAAGGTCGTTTTCAATACTACAAGCCTTAATTTGTTGAGCTCTATTGCTTTTTAAGTCAAAAGTATCAAATGATCCGGCAATTCCTTTTTTAATTCCTTTAATTTTTATATATCTTGCTGAACCTGACCACAGACAAAAGGCAACCTCCGATAATCCTTCTGGCATATTAGGCTCTCTAGACTTATATTCCCTCAAGCCTAATTTAAGTTGTTTCCAAATATCAAAAATTCTTTTCTATTCTTTGCCGTCACTTTTATCAAAATGCATTAAATCTAATCTGCACTCTTGACCAAAAACCTTTGCTTTGTGTTCTAAAATTTTCATATAATTATTTAACGCAACAATCCAAGTAGCTAGGCTACCTAGGTTTTTATTTTATTACTTAATAGGGTGGGTTAGGAAGTACCAGTCTAGGACTTCTCGGGCGGTGCGTTGGGCGGCGGGTTGAATGCCGGGCACTTCTTCAATTAGCACTAACAAAACAATGGTGGGGTTGTCGTAGGGGGCAAATGCCACAATCCAGTTTTCATATATATCGCCTTTGCCAATTTGGGCGGTACCGGTTTTTGCAGCCACCTTAACTGGTAAATTATTTAAAGATAAAGCCGAGCCGTTGGGTGAGCTAACGGCTTGGCGCATGCCTTCTCGAACAATGCGGATGCTGTTGGGTGAAATAAAGTTTTCGCGGGTTAGGGCGGGGCTAAATTCTTTGATGGTATTACCAAAAGAATCTTGAATAGCTTGAGCAAAATGAGGTTGGATTAACTTGCCACTGTTAGCAATTGAGGCAATGGCTGTGATTAATTGTAAGGGGGTTGCCAATAAATAACCCTGACCAATCGAGAGATTATAGGTGTCGCCTTGAAACCAGCTTTGATCGACCGGTGTTTTAAAATATTTCTGTTTCCACTCGGGCGAAGGCACTCGGCCTGGCATTTCACCGGGTAAATCAACGCCGGTGGTTGTGCCAAAGCCAAACAGTTGTAAATATTGATCAATTTTATTAATACCTAAGCCCGTAAATTGTTTGGGTAAAAGTGGGTCGTAAAACTGGCTGGAGGCTTTGGGGGCTGTATATCCCCCACCAATTAAATAAAAGAAAGGATTAACCGATTCAGCCAGCGCTCTTTTAACATCGCTGGTACCGTGAAATTTATTATCCACAAAACACTCGCCCTTGCCACTGTATTTATTTTCTAAACAAATTTTAAGTGGGCACCACAATTGAGTGTTTTCGGTGATAACTTTTTCTTCTAAAGCGGCTGAAGCAATAAATGGCTTTAGAGCCGAACCGGTGGGGTAAAGCCCTGAAATCGTTCGGTTTAATAAGGGATTAAGCTTATCTTGATTAAGAATGCCAAAATCAGCCACCGAAATACCATTGGAGAATAAATTGTTATCATAAGATGGCAAGGAAACTGAAGCCAAAATACCACCAGTTTGCGGGTTTAGGGCTAAAACTACAGTTTTTTTCGCCCCAACATCAAGGCTAACCTGCTGTAAAACTTCTACTATTTTAGTTTGCAACTCTAAATCTAAAGCTAAAATTAAGCTGTTGCCTGATTTGGGATATTCTACTATTTTTTTGGAGATTTCTTCGCCCTTGGCATTGCGTTCCATTTGAAACTTACCCTTTTGTTCGCGTAAGGTTTCTTCGTAAAACTTCTCTAAGCCTTCTTTGCCAATCTCATCCGAAAGCTGGTAGGTGGTAAGTTCGGCTATTTGTTCTGGGCCAATCTTTCCTAGATAACCTAAAATAGGCCCTAAAGCTTTTTGGTTTTCGTAAACCCTTAAGATACCCTTATTAACAGAAAAGTTTGGAAAATCGTTTTGTTTAGCCTCAAAAAAAATTAGTTCATCATGAGTTAAATTTTTTTTTTTTTTT
>JAPLWD010000118.1:1961-7219 GCA_026396775.1 Candidatus Gribaldobacteria bacterium | reverse complement strand
TATTGTTCTGGCAAAGAACCCAACAACGGCTGTGGCTCTAAATGCCCAGCTGGAACTAAACCAACTTTTTGCCCCTTGCCCAGCACCTATTGTAATGGCAGTGAACCAGATAATGGTTGTGGTGCTAAATGCCAGCAAGGTACAAAGAACAATTGCCCCAATCCTAATACTTATTGCCTTGGAAATGAGCCCGACAATGGTTGTGGAGCCAAGTGTTCAACAGGGACTAAAGATTGCACCCCAAGCACTCTTCAAAACTTAAAAGTTTTAACACATACTCCCAGTTCTTTAACCTGGCAATGGGATAGATCAGCTGGAGCTATCTCTTACATCGTGATCCTTTATGATAATGATTTAAATTTAATTGATTCGCGTAACATTGGCGATCAATTAACTTGGCAAGCGAATAATTTGAAAGCCAACACTCGTTATCTATTTTATGTCAGAGCCCTTAACAGTTTTGGCTTCAAGCAAGCTTTTATTTGGTCGGCTGATTCCATTGAAAATCCCACGGGGATTAGCTGTGTTAAAATTTCAACTGACGAAATTACTGTAAGAGTTAATGGTATTTTGAACAATTTAGAAATAGCAAATTCTGGGATTCGTTTTAAAGAAATCGTTACCAATACTATTAAGAACTATAATTCTGTTAAGCAGTGGATTTTAGGTGGCCTAACACCCAATACAAACTATACCTTTACTGTTCAAGCTCGCAATCAAGATGCTTTGAATGATGGTACACCTGATTACACGGTGGAAAATTGGCAAACAACTTGCCGGACTTTCTTTACCCCTTCAGCTATTAATTTAAAATATATTGCAGGGGACTACTGTGTCGCTCCTTTAAGGCCGATTTTTTCTTGGAAATTTGTTGATAGTGATATTGGGCATACTCAAAGCAACTATCAAGTTCAAATTTCTACTAACGCTGGATTTACTGAAATTATTAGCGATTCTGGTAAAATTTTGTCTAATTCGCAATCGTATACTCCGATCACGCCCTTGCCTGATTACAACCAAACCTATTATTGGAGAGTAAGAGTTTGGGATCAATTTGATGTTGTCTCTAACTACGCTAGCGGGTTGTCGTTTGACACACCCCAACATCGTTATCCCGAACCTCTTTTTGATTTAAGCCCTCAAGTTCCAGCTAGAAATGAGGAGACGCAATTTTGTACAAATAATCAGGGGGACTGTGCTGATAAAGCAAAGTTTAAAAGCATAGCAAAATGTTATGATAATTCTAATGTTTTAATCAGTTGCGCTAAAAGTAAAATAGAGTGGGTTTTTCAAGAGCAAGATCCCATTACAAATCTTTGGCAAGCAGCAAGTTTAACCTATCTTAAGAGCACTAATGCAACATCAACTAACCCAGTTTTAAAGTTTTTAAACATTGGACCCAAAAAAGTTATTTTAAAAATTACGGATAATTTGGGGAGCTGTTCTTTGGAGCAGCTAATAAAAGTTATCCCCTTGCCAAAGTGGAAAGAAATTTCACCTTAAGGTATAATATCTTAATGACTAACAAAAAATTAGTTTTGATTTTAATTATTATTTTTGTTTTAGCTATTCTAACTGGGTTAGGTTTGTCTTGGGTTGTTGATAATTCAAGACAACAAGCTGTTAAGCCAAATGAATCTAATTTACAAGAGATAGCTTCTGGTTTAAATACTGAACAGCAAAAAGTGGGAGATATTGGAGAGGTTAAAATTAAAGACGCCACGACTGGCCAAGAAGAAATTTTACAAAATGCTAACTTTCCATTACTGATTACTTCGACTGTGGGCAAGGTGATAAAAATAGAGAATGGCTATTTAACCTTGCAGGGCAATGGCAATAGTTTTGCGGATGCTCAACCCAGAGAGATCAAAGCCAAAGCGACCGAGCAAACTAAAGTTTTTGATGCTCAACAAAAAATGACCGAAGGTGTTACAGCTATTAATAGCTTAACTTTGGGGCAGAATGTTTTAGTTGAAGGAGAAGGCAATATTAGAGGTAAAACAGAATTTAATCTTTTAACTGTTAACATTTTAAATCTATGACTCACAAAATTACGCTAACCTTTTTTGTTTCTTTAGTTTTAAGTTTAGCGGTTTTTTATACGGTGCTTGGCTGGGCTGATCCAACCGTAGCTCCACCAAACAATAATGTAGCTCCACCCATCAATGTTGGAGCTGTTGGTCAATCCAAGGCTGGCACTATTGGAGCGACTCAATTTATTGATTTTAATAATCCTAGTTATTTAATTGATCCCTCGCAAAATAGTTTTTTTGCTGGGAATATTGGAGTAGGTACAATCACTCCGAGTGGTAAGCTAGATATTGTAAGCGGTTCTGGTTTTAGTGATTTGCCTGTTTCAACTGCTTTTGGTATTATTGGGCGGCAACGCCAGGAGGGAGTAATAGATAATATTGGTGTTTATGGCCAAGGTGTTGTTAATTCAGCTAGCGCAAATTCTTATGGTGGGTATTTTGTAGGAACATATGGAAGCAACAAGAATAAAGCGATTGGTCTTTATGCTACTGGGGTTGACTACTCTGCAATCTTGATGGGGGGTAATGTTGGCATTGGAACGGCTACTCCTGGAGCTAAATTAGAGGTGGCAGGTCAAATTAAAATTACAGGAGGAACACCATCGGCTGGTAGGGTGTTAACTTCGGATGCCAATGGTTTGGCTAGCTGGCAAGTTGCTTCTGGGGGCGGAGGGACTGTTATGGGTGGTGGTACCGATAATTATGTGCCTCGATTTAATGGCACTTCAACCTTAGAAAATTCGGTAATTTACCAAGCCGACTCTGGTAATGTTGGCATTGGCACTGACCCTGGGGCGTATAGATTAAATGTAGCAGGTGATATTTTTGCAACAACGCTATCTCTGGGGAGTATAAAATTTATATCAAACCAAATTATATCTGGATATAATGCTGATGACGAAGATGGAGACATATGGATTAATGCTTCTGGTTATCTAGGAGGAATTACTCGATATAGAGATTTTAGGGTGGGTAATGGTAAGGGTTCTCAAGTTGCAATGTTTGATGGAAGTACAGGTTATGTTGGCATTGGGAGCATTCTTCCTTCTTACGGTGGCTATAATCCTTCGGTTACTCACAAGGTTACCACCCCCACTCTTTATTCCGAGCAAGTTCAAATTGGTAATGCTACTGGTTTATTAAAAGGAGTTGGCACTTTGAATGCAGTGCAACTTTGTATTCAAGGAGATTGTAAGGGAGCTTGGCCAACAAGTACAGTTGGCCCGGGTACAATTAATCGAATGTCTAAATTTATCACTGCCTCTACAATAGGTGATTCTATCGTGTCTGATAATGGAACTAATCTTAGCTTAACTAGTGGGGTCGGTGGATATGGGGCAGGGCGTATCCAAATTCCATCTTCTGGTGATTTAATTGGTTTAACTTTAAACTCAACCGCTAGAGTTTGGGACTTAATTAGTATCGTTAGCACAAACCCAGATTACTTTGCGATTCGCGATAGCACAGCCGGTGCTGAAAGATTTGTTATTGGAGAAAGCGGTAATGTTGGGGTTGGATCCGGCACCGCTCCTGCCTATAAACTAGATGTAGCTGGTGACACCCGAATAACTGGTGGAGCCGGATTTGGTGGCTATAATCCTTCGGTTACTCACAAGGTTACCACCCCCACTCTTTATTCCGAGCAAGTTCAAATTGGTAATGCTATTGGTTTATTAAAAGGAGTTGGCACTTTGAATGCAGTGCAACTTTGTATTCAAGGAGATTGTAAGGGAGCTTGGCCATCAAGTGGCACAGGAACCATTGGTGGAAGTGGCACAGATAACTATATCCCCAGATTCAATGGTACTTCAACTTTAGAGAATTCATCAATTTACCAAACTGATGCTGGTAATGTGGGCATTGGCACGATCACTCCTACAACAAATAAATTAGAGGTTTCGGGTGGGCAACTAAAAGCAAACAACGGCTTAACTGTAAACGGCGATTCTTTCTTGGCTACCACTAGTGTTTCTGGAAATTTAAGTTTGTATCATTCTGCTGGAACAGCTTCTGATATAAATATTCAGACACAAAACACTGGCTATGCAACATTCGGTGCTTTATTGGTTTCTCCAATAGCATCAAATGGTGCTTCGTCGTTGACTCTTACGGGCAGAGGAACAGGTTTTATGAGTGGAGCAATAATGAGTCAAATTGTGATGATGAATACAGATAATGTGGCTGATCAAACAAATTATGCGCTTGGAGGGTGGAGGGCAACCAATAATTTAAATATATTAGGAACTGGAAAATCTGGATTAGCTGTTGCCACTCCTTTAATGTTGGCTGCTGGATATTTAACAGATAACAGCACAAATGCTAATCAACTTTATTTATCAACAAATGGCAATGTGGGTATTGGCACTAATAGCCCAGCTAAAAAATTGGAAGTGGTGGGTGGCCCGATTAAGGCCACGGGTGGTTTAATTATGGAAACAGTCACGGCCGATCCGGCTGGCGCTGAAACAGGTAGAATTTGGATGAGGACTGATCTATAGAGATTAACTTATAGTTTATGAATTTTAAATTTGGTAAAAGAAATACTTTGTTGATAGTTATTCTTATTTGTGTTGGCTTAGGCATAACTAGCTATTTTTTAATAAATAGTCAAAGGTTTTCTGAAAACTCTAATAAAATTTCTCAGGCTGATATCTTGCTATCAGGTCAAAAACCAAATTACGAGCCAGCTAAAATAACGTATGTTTCGGGTAAAATTATTGTTGTTGGGGGTAATAGTTTAACCATACAAGCTTTGGCTCAAGATAATTTATTTTTAACCGATAAAACATTTCAAGTTTTAGTGGCTAAGGATACTAAAATTTTATCTACCACTAAACCAATAATTAAAGATGGGGGGGTTAAAGAGCGACAGGTTTTCGATTTAGCCTACCTAAAGGTAGGGGATGCTGTTTATGTTGTTAGTAAAAAAAATATTTCGGATAATAATAAGTTTGAAGCTGCTGAAATTTATACGGCTGTTAAAAAATAATATATGAGTTTTTATCAGTATAGAAAAATACTTTTTGGTTTCATCTTGGGTTTAATGATTTTAATTGTGTTTGGATTTGGGGCTCAGCAAATATCGGCACAGGGCTGTAAAGCTTTGGGAGATGTGTGTTCTTCTGCTTCGGAATGCTGTTCTAATTTTAATTGCAATGGGAAATGTTGCGTGTCTAGTGGCTTTAGCTGTGCTTTTAGCTCGGATTGCTGTTCTGGAATTTGCGC
>JAPLWD010000118.1:0-1905 GCA_026396775.1 Candidatus Gribaldobacteria bacterium | reverse complement strand
ATAGTAGCAGCGACTGTTGTTCTGGGCAATGCACAGGAGGTATTTGTCAGTCTAGTGTACTTACAAATTGTATGTTTTGCGCTGGTAATTGTTTAACTCAAAATCAGTCGAAAATTTGTGCTGATGGATCGAAAATAGAGTTACCTTTTTCAACTGGTGGTTGTGGAAGTTGTACCACTTTAGCGCCTGGGGTGGCAACAACTATACAAAGATGTTGTTTGGATGATCCAACTAATTGTCTTTATACATGCCATAAAGAAAGTGCAGTCAGCTGTGGAGCTTGTGGAACTATAATGGTAGGCGGGGTTGAAGTACCTTTAAAGTGTATAAAAGATGAGTCAACGAGCGGAGCTTGCAGTGGTGGCGGGCCAAGCTGTTTGCCTGATAGTGCGGTTTGTGGAGAATCCAGTGAGTGTTGTAATAATAACTGCTCTAGTGGAATTTGCGGAGGACCTCCTGGCGGTGGATGCCCCGGGGTTGGCCAAGCCTGTGATGTGGGTAACCCTTGTTGTTCTGGTTTACTTTGCCGTACTGGTACCTGCAGGTTGCCTAGCTGTGAAATGAGGAATATAAATTGTCCTGCTAATTGTGCGGTTGGAAGATATTTTGATGTTAGCTATGAATATAGAGATAGATACCCAGGTGGTTATCCTTATTTTAATAGGATGATCTCAAGCTTTGAAAGTGGGTCTTATAATAATCTTGGGTGTAATAGTCAACCTGTTGCTGACAATGCTTGGCATTCTGAAACGAAATCAGTCCTCTGTCGTTCCGATTGGGTTAGTGGTATTCTTGTTGGTGGCAAACCTAGCATTAATGATGAGTGTGGTGTCCCCAGTATTATGTCTAACATTGAGTGTAGTCAATACTGTTCGGTTACTGCCTTACCGGTTCCAGCTGGTCATTGGCATTTACGAGTTAAGACAGCTTCGGGTGGGGTTGAGCTTTTACGTTTAATTCCGATAGCTGATGCTATCGCCGCTGGGAATGGGGTAATAAAGGTACAAACCACGGAAGGAGATTTTGCGGCTGATTTAACAGAGATTAGCAATGCCTATGCTTCGCCCGTTAGNNNNACAAGGCTGGAGATAACGGAGTTAGAGCGTGGAGAAAGGCTTGGTACACTTGGATGCCTTGGATGCATTAAAAGAAAAATGGATTCTATTTTTAAGCTTGCTTTTCAAGAGCAAGCTTTTGCTTTTTAAGAATAAAAAAACGCCAATAATGGCGAAGAATTTGCTGTTTTAAAATAATTTTGAGGCACTGATAGAATTAGTACCTCAAATTGCGCTTATCGCGCTACTGTTTTTTAATACTGCCCCACGTTGTCGATAGCTTCCCGTTGCCCTTAACGGCCCTCTAGCTTGAGGTTTTTAATTTCTCCGTTTTTGCTTACGAAGAAATCCCAACCTGCGGGTGCGTCTGCTCCGGCCATCCAGCATTCCGTATCCTTTTGTTCGTTGAGAGATACGGATAATAAATATTCTCCCTTTTTATTTGGGAGATAAATATTACAGACACTTGCCCAACGATCTTGAGCCTTTTCGTAAGCCCATTTGTTAGTAAATTGGCGTTCCTCTCCAGCGACGATGACTTTAGAAAAGTCATTATAGGCTATAAAAGATAGCGTAGAGCTTCCTAACACTTCAGGGTCAATAGTGACTTTCATTTGAAAGTCTATGGCCACTGCAGACATTGCTAGAGAAAAAATAGTCACGCAGATGAAAATATATTTTTTCATTATTGTTCCTCCATCCTTTTTAGTTATGGTTTACAGCGAATCTGTTTTGGGCAGTATTATTAGTTGAAAATATGAGCTATTACTAATTTAACAATACCATATATTTTTTTAGTAAGTCAAGGGTTGTGAGACAGTAAATTTTTATAAGAAAAAACGCCAATAAT
>JAPLWD010000027.1 GCA_026396775.1 Candidatus Gribaldobacteria bacterium | reverse complement strand
TAAAAACCTAGCCCTGGGCTATTGCATCGCCCGTAAAAACGGCCAAGTAATTAAACAAGCCAGCAAGATTAAGGTTGGAGAAAACTTTGATTTGCAACTGCAGGATGGTATATTAAATTCAACCGTGAATAAAATAACCGAGAATAAAAAAACAATTTAATTTAATAATTTATGGCAAACACAAGTGACAATTTAAAAGATAATTTAAAAAAACTGTCGGCCATTTCCGATTGGTTTGATCAGCAACAAGAGATTGATGTGGAAGAGGGGATTAATAAAGTGAAAGAGGCGGGGGAGTTAATTAAGGCCAGCAAAGCCAGATTGGTGGCCATTGAAAACCAATTTGAAGAAATTAAAAAAGAAATTACCGCCGAAATTGAAGGCGAGTAATAGCTTAGGGAGAGCGCTGTAAAAAAATACCCTGTTGCGAACTATTGCAACAGGGTATTTTTTTTATCGTAACTTTGGCTATTTCGGTTGCTGGTTTCGCTTTCTTCTGATTTTTATAATAATAAAGATTAAAATTAGAATAAGGACACCTAAAATTACAAAAAAATAAACTCCTCTTGATAAGATACCTTTTAGATTGGTTACTTCGGAGATAGAACCAACCAACAAGGGCTTTTCTTGATCTATATTGCTAGCCTCCTGCCCGGTCGTGGCATTAGCCATCAAACCATTATCATTTATTTTGCCAATCAGAGGTGTTGTTGTTGTTAGCCCCTGAAGAGCATTTCGTACACCAATAATTTCGTTTAATTGCTCTTGGGTTAAAGGGAATGGCTGTTGACAATAAATTTCATTTATCTTTTTTCTAGTGGCTATATAGACATAACCAGTTGGCTGATTTTGGCCATAACCCCAAGGAGATAAAATATCTGTAAAATATCTTGTTTGAAATATATTGACTGCATCAAGGGTGGCCTGATCAAACACACCGTTAACTTGCACATTAGCAAAATTTTCATTTTCCTTTAAAAATTTCTGAAGTTTAGACACCTCAATTGGGTTATTGGGTAAATCAATTCTTAAATAATCTAAAAGATAATTACATTCAGTAGCAACTATTGGTTGATTACTGCTGGTTAAGGCAAGTTCTTTACCAACGACTGGATTTACATAAGGATTATCAGAAACAGGCCTAAAATAGTAGTTTACGCCAGGTAATAAACCAGTGACCAACATAGAATGGCTCAACACCCCTGTGCTACTGGTTTGAGTTGTATAAACATAACCATAATGAGGATCGTTAGTTAATATATTACTAATAGAGCTTGTGCCATAAACCACAATACTGTCAGCCGAAGCATCTGTTTTCCAAGTGATTAAAGCAGAGGTGTTTGACTGCGACAAAACTTTTTCATCAAAAATTATCAAAGATGTTGGGCCAGCCAAAACAGTTCCTCCGCCTCCTCCACCACCACCGCCACCACAATTTGAAACACAACCAGTTGATTTTTCTTTTACAACAACCGTTCTAACTTTTTCAGTAGCCATTAAATCTTGTGACAAGCTAGCCACTCCAGTTAGAGTAATAACGGGTGGTTGATTTACCTTGTCGAAAGCAAGACATACTGGCCAAAAATCATTAGGGCTTGATTCGTCGGGGTAAGCAGCGTGCTGGGCAATAATTGAATCAATATTTTTTGCCACAAAAACATTTTTCTGTATGTTTTCGCTCTTGTTTTCGCTACAAAAATAACCATCTGCTAAATCTGGGGAAGCAACAGTTTCAAAAATTAGTTCACTATCACTCATTAAAAATGCCTTCCAGATCTCGTTTAATTCAGCAGGAGCGCTTGCTCTCTCAGAGTATCCATCGATTCCATCCATAGAAATATTGTAGTATCCAGCTGGGATTTCGACTGAAACAGCGGGGGTTTTGCTTTCAGTGAGTGTGCCGTTTGACTTAATTTTATTAGCCCGATCAAATTCCACGATAATTCTTCCAGCTTTTGGCTCATAAGGGCAGGTTTGTACACAGGCCTCTCCTAACTCTGTATCTATGGTTGGATCGTAAGAAGCAGGGTTATAAAGATTACTATCGGTGTGACAATTAGGGTCAGCTGAATCAATCATCCCATCGCCATCGTTATCTATACCGTCAGAGCATTGAGAAAGCATTTCCGTTGCGTGAGAAACTAACCCATTGCTAAATATTGTGACTGTGACTAAAAATAAACAAACTACAAGCCCACTAATAATCAGTAATCTTTTCCTTTGTTTCGTTTGCATTATAAGGTTTTTCGAATCTACACAATAAAAAATAAAAAGCGTCGGCAATTATTTTTAGTTAGCTATAATTCGAAGAAAAGTGAATTTCTAACTTAGTTATTTTTTTCTACCATAATTAAAGAGTAATGTCAATATTTTTAAAATCGGGTATTTTCTTTTGTTGCAATTTTTAGTTATACTGAAGAATATTCTTGAAATTATATGAAAGAGTTGCTTAAACAGTATTTTGGATATGATGATTTTCGGCCTTTGCAGGAAGAAATTATCAATGAAATCCTACAGCAAAAGGATTGTTTTGTTTTAATGCCAACAGGTGGTGGTAAATCGCTTTGCTATCAACTGCCGGCCTTAAAATTTGCAGGGTTAACCTTGGTTATTTCGCCCTTGATTTCGTTAATGAAAGACCAAGTGGATGCTTTAAAAGCTTGTGGAGTTAAGGCTGAGTTTGTTAATTCGTCGTTATCGAGCAAACAAATTTCGGAAATTTATACCCGTTTAAAAAAAGGTGAAGTGAAAATTTTGTATGTAGCTCCCGAAAGATTTGGCTCGGATGAATTTAAAAATTTTTTAAAAGGCTTAACCGTAAGCTTGATCGCCGTGGACGAAGCCCATTGTATTTCAGAGTGGGGGCACGACTTTCGGCCCGACTATCGCAATTTAAGCTTGCTGAAAGAGCAGTTTCCGGGAGTGCCCCTGATTGCTTTAACGGCCACAGCCACTCTAAAAGTTAGAGAAGATATTATTACTCAATTACAATTAGAAAAAGC
>JAPLWD010000008.1 GCA_026396775.1 Candidatus Gribaldobacteria bacterium | reverse complement strand
GAAGCGCCGTAAATCACGCCTGCTCCCGAATAACCACCAAAAGGATTATCGGGCTTGATGGGTTTGGTTTGAGCGAGATTGATTTTATGTTTTTTAAAAAGTTTGGCTAGCTCGCGGGTGGTTAAAATATAATCAACGGGATTCAGGCCATTAATTTTTAACTCTTCGCGGGTAATTTCATATTTTTTGGCTGTACAGGGCATTATTGAAACAATGATTAAATTTTTTGGATCAATCTCGTTTTTTTGAGCCCAATAGTTTTTTAAAATTCCACCCAAGATAATATGAGGAGAGCGAACCGTGGTGAGGTGGGGGATTAATTTGGGGTGATAAACCTCCAGATAGCGCACCCAAGCTGGGCAACAACTAGAAAACATTGGCAATTTTTGTTTTTGTTTTAATCTTTCTAGGGTTTCTGTGGTTTCTTCAATGGTGGTAAAATCAGCTCCACAGGCAACATCAAACACAAAGTTAGCCCCTAATTGTTTTAAACCGTTAATAATTTGGCCGGTTAAGTCGGTGCCAACTTTTAGGCCAAATTCTTCTCCCAAGCTAACCCGAACGGCCGGAGCAAATTGAAAAACTACTACCTTGCTTTTATCGATTAAAGATTTTTCAATGTCTTCAAATTCACCAACTCCTTCAAAAGCACCCGCTGGGCAGTGGGTTAAACATTGTCCACAATAGATACAAGGGTTTTTATCATCCGGTACTATTTCTTGCAGGTTATTTTTTTTCACAATTTTTAAATGGCTAACTTGCTGTTTATCGCAAACCTCTACACAATTGCGACAATCTATACACTTAGAAGAATCAAATTCTAAAGCGCAACCAAAACGATAAGTTGGGAATTCCCATTTTCGATCTAAGAGGCGAGTGATTTGGAGCTTATATTTTTTAGCTAAAGTTAAAAGCTGGCAATTAAAATTCCAAACACAGTCAGCACATTCTTCTTTGTGCTGGCTAAAAATTAGCTCTAAATTCATTTTTCTTAATTTAGTAATTTCGATTGATTCGGTGCTAACCTCCATGCTTTCTTGAGCCAACGTGGAGCAGGCGGTTTGTAAAGATTTAACTCCTTTGATTTGTACTAAACAAAGCCGGCAGTTAGCTTTAATCGATAAGTCGGGGTGATAACATAGAGAGGGGATTTCAATACCATTTTCTTTAGCCACTTCTAAAATAGTCTGTCCTTGAAGGGCTTTAATCTTTTGATCATCGATGATTAGATTGATTACTTGAGGCATAATTTAAAATAATTTGCGTAAGGCTGTGGTAAAAGGAATAGCTACGCCTTTACCTAATGGGCAAAAGGAAGTTTTAGCTAAAGAAGTTAAAATATCTTTTAATAAAGTAGGATCTAACAAAGATGAAGTTGCTTTACTAGCTGTAGAGGGTTTTTTTAGCTTAGCCTGTAAAATTTCGTTGATATGATAAACTCCCTCGCGGCAGGGCACACATTGATCGCAGTTTTCTCGTAAAAAGAATTCAGCCCAGCCTTTCATTAAATCCAAAATATTAGTTGTTTCTTTATTAAAAATGATAATTGAACCTGCTCCCGAAAGGGGTTGGTCAAGTTCATTGGGCATTATAATGGAACCGCTGGCTCCGCCACCCACTTGCAAGAAAAAAGGAAAATCTGGGTAATTGTTAGTTTCTTTTAAAATTTGTTTTAAGGAATAATCATTGGGTAGCTCAAAAGTTCCTTGATGATTAGCGTCTCCAAAAATACAATAGAAACGCTTGTTAGTGTATTGATTTTGAGCTATTTTAGCCACCCAGTAAAAAGTTTCAACATTATTAATCAAGGTTGGTTGCCCCCATAATCCAGATTCTGTTGGAAAGGGGGGTTTGATGCGTGGTTCTAGTCTTTTGCCTTCAATAACATTTAACAGGGTGGTTTCTTCTCCCCCTAAGTAGCCGGCACTTTCTTGAAACAAAATAATCGGTGAGGAGATAATTAGTTTTTCTAAGGTGGTTTTAAAAAGCTGGTAATAAGTTGAATTTAAATAAATAATAGCTTGAGAATGCAAAATAGTTGAGAGAGCTATTTTAATACCTTGGATTAATTCTTGGGGATAATTTTCTAAGATATATTTATCTTTCAAGACAAAAGGTTCGCCCTCGGAGGCATTGCAGATAATATATTTTTTATTGCCCGAGGCATCTTGAATAGCTTGCCATTTTTGCCAAGTTGGAAAGCCTGCTCCACCTCGACCAGTTAATCCGCTTTGCTTTAGTTTAGTGATGAAGTCTTCCTTTAACATAAAAAATTTGCTATATTACTTTCATATTATAACTTTTTTAAAATGAAAAGCCAAATTAAATTATTAGTGTTTTCTTCTGCTATTTTAGCACCACTCAGTGTTTTAGCTCAGCCGGTTTGTCCTGTTTGCACGGTGGCTGTGTGCGCTGGTTTGGGGTTGGCTCGCTGGCTGAAAATTGATGATACTATCACAGGTTTATGGGTGGCAGGGCTTTTAATTGCAGTGGTGGGTTGGACAGTTAAATTTTTAGAGAAAAGAAAGTGGAATTTTCCTTATCGAACTTTTGTCACGGCTGTAGTACTTTATCTATCGGTTTTTATTCCGCTTTATCTAACTAAAATGGTGGGTGACCCATTGCATCAACTTTGGGGAATTGATAAGTTGATTTTAGGAGTTTTAGTGGGAAGCTTGGGTTTTGGTTTGTCTTTGTTGTTGCACCAAGCTTTAAAAAAGAAAAATAATGATAAGGTTTACTTTCCTTATCAAAAAGTGATTATTCCAGTTAGTGCTTTGCTAATTTTAAGTGTAGCTTTTTATTTTGTTACTAAATATTGTTAATTATATATATGGAAAAAGATTCTTTGCAAAATTTAAATCAGTTTATTGATAAAGTTAATCAAAGCAAAAAAGACAATCAGCTGGACTTATCTTCAGATGAAGATTTAAGTATTGCCATTATGAATTTGGTTAGTATTGAGGAGCATTTCTTTTTTACGGCTCAAAAAACAGGTAAGAAAGAAGAATACTTTGAGCTATTAAGGGTGGCTCGCGAAATGCGCAAAGACTTGTTAAAGAAATTGATTAAAGAATACGAAGGCGAAGTTTGGTGCATTAGCAAGCATTTGTTGGCCGCTTCGATGCGTTTAATGGAGGTTGGGACAAAAGCCCTAGGACAGGGTAAAAAAGAAGAGGCTTATGACCTATTCCAAAAAGCCTACGATCTTTACGCTTTATTTTGGGGTTTGAATTTAAAAGTGATTAAGGCTGATGATGTTAAGCAAATTGATGAGCAAGCGGTTAATAAGCACGACGAAGAGAAAAAAGGCTTTTTAGGTAAGTTAGGAGACTTAGTTAAAAAAGCCATTGATTGTTGTCGTGAATAGTTTAATATGGCGGTTATTAAGAAAAAAATATGGCCGGAATTTTTTGAGCTAGTGAAGGCTGGTAAGAAAAATTTTGAGTTGAGATTAGCTGATTTTGAGGTTCAAGAGGGAGACACTTTAGTTTTAGAGGAATGGGATCCTGCAACCGAAAAATACACTGGTCGAGTTTTAGAAAAACAGGTTAAATATATTTTAAAATTTAACCTAGATGATTTCGGTCAGAAAGGCGCCATTGAAGATAAAGGGCTTTACATTTTACAACTTTGATTTGAAAGGTGGTGAAAAGGATGTTTAAAGGGTTTTTAGTTTTTTTGTTCATTTTTTTGCTTCTTGGTGCAATTTGTTTTTTCGCCAAGGGGCAGAATAGTCCTGGCGTATTTTTTTCTTTTATTCTTATTTGCTGGGTTTGGATAACATGGGAAATAAAAAAAACGCCTGGCAACTATAATTAGAATGATTTAAAGCGATTTTTCTATGAACCAGAGGAGTCGCTTTTTAATTATTTTTTGATTTTAAAAGTTACAAAACTGTTCTATAATGAAATATAAAGGGTATTTGATTGTAATAATATAATGGAGCCAGAGGAATTTAGCGATAAAACTGACGAGCAATTAGCTTATTTAACTCAAAGAGGCAGGGTGGAGGCTTTTGGGTTTTTGATTGAGAAATATCAAGATAAAATTTTAAGGTATGTCAGGAGAATGGTACAAGGCGCTGATGAACCTAATGATATTGCTCAAAATGTTTTCTTGAAAGCCTTTGAAAATATTCAGGGATTTAATATAAATCTAAGGTTTTCGCCTTGGATTTACCGCATTGCCCACAATGAAACCGTGAACTATTTAAAAAAGAAAAAGCCTTTGCCCTTGTTTGATTTTGATGTTTTTTTGCCTCACTACAATGCAGGCAAAGAGGAGATTGAAAACGAAGTGGAGAAGAAGCAACAAGTTTTAAGGGTAAAGAGTTTTCTGAGCGAGCTTAATTTTAAACACCGCGAAGTTCTTTTGTTATATTATTTTCAAGATTTGTCTTATCAAGAGATAGCCGAAGTGTTAAAAATTCCTATAGCCACGGTGGGTGTTAGGATTAAAAGAGCTAAAGAAGCTATAAAAGAAATTGTTTCCGCCAGAGGCGGATCTCAGCCATAGGCTGAAAAATATATGAATCAAACCAATGATGTTGCTCAAAAAGTAATTGCCAAAATAATGACCGGTAAGGTTAAAATGAAACCTAAAGTGTTGTTTGCTTTCCAAACAGCTGTTTTGGTTTTATTGGCTGGCGTAGCGATGGTTTTGGCGGTTTTTTTGACTAGTTTTATTGGGTTTGCTTTAAAAGTAAAAGGGTACTCTCACTTTTTAATAGCTATAATTTTGGCGGTGGTTCTATTTATTGTGCTGGCTTGGGTTTTAACTAAAAGATTTCCAGCTTTTTATAAAAGACCTTTATTATTAGGCTTGGTGATTATTTTTATTTCGGTGGCGATGGTGAGTTTGGCGGTTTTTTCAACGCCTTTGCATCAAAAAATAATGGAGTATGTTCAACAAAATAATGTGCCCATTGTTACCCCCTTTTATGAGTGTGGTTGCGGTTGTAGCACTAATCATATTTGTGGGTCACCGAAAGCTTCTGATATAAGCCCTCAACCCAGCTGTGGTTGTTCGGGCGATAGTTCTACGGGAGGAAGTTGCACTGTTAAATAAAAGGGAAGGGTAGACCTTCTCTTTTTTGTTGGAATAAAATTTGCTGGGGGTTGTAATAAATAGAGTAAGGTGAGATGGTCTTATAATCATCTCAATAACAAACCTTTAAATAAAGATATGAGCACCAAACAATACACTTATTTTGTTCAAGGAACCCATTGTTCTTCTTGCGAGTTAATTATTGAAAAAACCCTTTTGAGTATGGGAAACATTAAATCAGTGGATGTTTCTAATGCTAAGGGTGAGGTTCAAATAGCTTACGAGGGGGATCGTCCTAGTGCTGAAAAATTAAACGATATTTTTCGTAAGGAAAAGTATGTCTTTGCAGAAAAGCCTTTTTTAAAGGAACGCAAAAATACTTCCAAGCTTCCCTTTATTATTGCAGGGATTATGATCATCGGATTTTTAGCCCTTCAGAGAACAGGATTCTCTTCACTAGTGAATGTTAATACGGGCTCGCCCTTGCCTGCCTTTTTCATTTTTGGAATTTTAGCTGGCTTATCAACTTGCGCTGCCTTAGTGGGAGGGCTGGTTTTATCAATGGCCAAACAGTGGACGGCGCTTTATGGTGAAAAAGTAAGATTAGCTGATAAAATTAAACCTCATTTAATGTTTAACCTTGGCAGGATTATTTCTTATTTTGTGTTGGGTAGTTTACTGGGAGCTTTGGGCAGTAAGATAGGGTTTTCGTTGCAAAGTATGGCTTTTTTTGTAATTTTGGTTTCGGTGGCAATGGGGTTGTTGGGCTTGCAGATGCTGGGAGTGAAGTCTTTGCAAAAATTTCAAATAGCTTTGCCCAAATCTTTAACTAAAAATATTGCTGATGAGAAAAAATTTAAAGGTAAGTATATGCCTTTAATAATGGGGGCTTTAACTTTCTTTTTGCCCTGTGGATTTACTATTACAGCTCAAGGCTTGGCTTTGGTTTCGGGTAGTTGGCTTTCAGGGGGACTAGTGATGTTGGCTTTTGTTTTGGGCACTACTCCGGTTTTGCTAGGCATAGGGCTTTCCAGTGTGAAGTTTTTAGAGAATCAAAAATGGTCAGGGCAGTTTTTGAAGACGGCTGGGGTTTTAGTGTTATTTTTTGCTTTGTTTAATTTAAATAATCAGTTTAATGTTTTAGGTTGGCCTAGTTTTAATGATTTAAGTACTAAGGCCGCTTCTCTTGATAATGGCGATAATAGCAATAGTGGGAGTAACCTTTCGGGTAGTGGTTTACCGGAAATTATCGGCGAAAAGCAAGTTATCAAGATGGAAGCTTCCTCAGCTGGATATAAACCTAACTATTTTACAGTTAAAGCAGGTCAGCCTGTGAGGTGGGAGATTACCGATACGGGCACTTCAGGTTGTACTAATGCGGTGATAGCAGGAGGATTATTTTCAGGGCAGATTCCTTTAACCCCCGGGCAGGTAAGTGTGAAAGAATTTATAGCACCTACTCAGCCCGGCAAGTATAAATTTAGTTGTTGGATGGGCATGATAACGGGTATGATTGAAGTTGTGGCCAATAACGGAGCTAATATAGGCAACCCTTCTGGTGTAGTTGCATCTACCGCCGAGGTTCCTTCGGGGGCTAAGGGTTGTGGTTGCGGGGGAGGGGGTAGCACGAGTGGCAGTGGAAATTGCCATTAAAATTTTATTATTGAATTAAGAATATGGCAGGAAATCAAAAAGTTAGTTTAAATTTAAGTGGGATGCACTGTGCTTCGTGCGCAAGCGTTATTGAAAAATCAATTCAGGAAACGCCTGGAGTTAAAACGGCTTCGGTTAATTTTGCGGCCGAAAAAGCCCGAGTTGTTTTTGATGGCTCGGT
>JAPLWD010000123.1:2009-3061 GCA_026396775.1 Candidatus Gribaldobacteria bacterium | reverse complement strand
ATAGCTATCGGCTCCAAGAAAAAATTAAAGAAATTAAAAAAAGATTTTCAGAAGTTAATCAGCATAATACTAAATGGGATCAGGTCGATGCTTTGAGTGTTAGCTTTTCAGATTTTTGGGATCTTCTGGCTCAACGGTCTATCTTTGTAACTAAAAAATTAATTGTTTTAGAAAATTTATTGAAGAGCCTAGATTTTAGCGAACAATTTTTAAAAAAGATTAAAGAGATAGTAGCCAGCCAAAATGTGATTGTAATCACCGACCGGCGAGAAAAAATAAAAAAGGATAAGAATCAAGTTAAGGCTGATCAAAAGAAAAAGAAAGAAGCTAATGTAATCCCCGGCAAGCTTTTAAAGGTGCTTTTAGCCCAAGGCCAACCTCAAGAATTTGAGAAACTGGAGGGGGTTAAGTTGAAGAATTGGATTATTCGAGAGTTTGCCAAATACAATAAAAAGGTTGGCGTTTTGGCCTTGAATAAATTAATTACTTTAGCGGGGAGAGATACTTGGAAGTTGAGCCTAGAAATTAATAAATTAGCTAATTATCAGGCAGGGGTTGAAATTTTACTGAAGGATGTTGGACTATTAGTCAAGGGTCAAGTTCTGCCAGAAATTTTTAAAACTCTAGACGTTATTGCCAAGAGAGATACCAAGGGGGCTTTAAATTTAATAGAAGACCATTTACAGGAGGGCGAAGAACCTATTTATTTACTTTCAATGCTAGCTTTTCAATTTCGGAGTTTGCTATTATTAAAGGCGAGTTTAGAGGAAGACAGATTAAATAATGTTTATAGCCCCTTGCCCCAAGTGGCAAAAAAACTAGGGATTCATCCTTACACAGCCCAAAAGTCTTTGCTCTTGGTGAACCGTTTTTCTTTACCGGAGCTTAAAAATATTTATCAGCGCATTTTTGAAATTGAAGTGGCCGTTAAAACTGGGCAGGTTTCGGCCACGGAGAGTTTAAGACTCTTAATTAGCCAAATCTAAATTTTGGAGCAACAAAAAACTGGGCTAGCCCAGTTTTTTGTTGCTCCAAAATTTAGATTTGGCTAA
>JAPLWD010000123.1:0-1997 GCA_026396775.1 Candidatus Gribaldobacteria bacterium | reverse complement strand
TTTTTCTTTAAGAGCCTTATTAACTAAAAGAGTTAAGCGTGATTTTCTACGGCTGGCATTGTTTTTCTTTAGGGTGCCAACTTTAGCTGTTTTATCTAGGATTTTATAAGCTTGAGGTAAGAGTTTTTGAGCCTCAGTAGCCTTTTTTTCGCTAACTAAAAGGCGGATCTGTTTAACTAGATCTTTAACTTTTTTCTTACGGTCTTGATTGCGAGCATTACGAGTGAGGCTTTGGCGTTGAGCCTTTTTAGCCGATTGAGTAATAGCCATAATGTTTGTTTGCTTAAATAATGGATTAAGAATAACAAAAAAGGCTATATTTTGCAAGAGGTAGAGGGATGTGTTAGAATAAAATAAATATGGACGATAAAGACATTACCTTTTTTGGTAAAACAAATTTTCGAAACGAAGGCAATACTTTTGGGGTTAGAAGAGTTGATCGCCGACAACATACCTATGTAATTGGGAAGACTGGCGTTGGCAAAACAGCGCTGTTAAAAAATATGGCTCTGCAAGATATCGAAAGAGGCGAAGGCTTGGCTATTATTGACCCGCACGGTGAATTTGTGGAGGAGGTTTTGGATAAAATACCAGCTTCAAGAGCCAATGATGTGATTTATTTTAATCCAGCTGACTTAGATTACCCAATCAGTTTTAACATTTTGGAAGTGCCAGATGTTAAATATAAGCACTTGGTAGCTTCGGGCTTAATTGGTGTTTTTACTAAAATTTGGGCTAATGTTTGGTCAGCAAGAATGGAATATATTTTGAGCAATTGTATTTTAGCTTTGTTAGACACACCCAATACTACCTTGTTGAGTATTTTAAGGATGTTGGTGGATAAAGATTATCGGCAGAAAGTTTTAAATAATGTTCAAGATCCAGTCGTGAAATCTTTTTGGATTAACGAGTACGAAGAATGGCAACCTAATTTTCGTAACGAAGCCATTTCACCTATTCAAAATAAAGTGGGACAATTTTTAAATGTGTCTTTGATTCGTAATATTGTGGGGCAGTCCAAAAGTACCATTAATATACCCGAAATAATGGATAGCAAAAAGATTCTTTTAGTGAATGTGTCTAAGGGCAGAGTTGGCGAAGATAATGCAGCTTTGTTGGGCTCGATGTTGATTACTAAAATTCAATTGGCAGCTATGGAAAGAGTTAGAATACCCGAAAATCAACGCACAGACTTTTATTTATACGTAGATGAATTTCAAAACTTTGTGACTGATTCTTTTGCCAATATTTTATCCGAAGCTAGAAAATATAGATTAGATTTAGTTTTGGCGCATCAATATATTGGCCAATTAATTTCGCAAGACAATACTAAGGTTAGAGATGCTGTTTTTGGCAATGTTGGTACTTTAATTACTTTTCGAGTGGGGGCAGCCGATGCTGAATTTTTAGAAAACCAGTTTTCGCCGGAATTTACGATTGAAGATTTGGTTAATTTACCTAACTATAATATTTATTTAAGACTGATGATTGATGGGGTTAGTTCTCGGCCTTTTTCAGCTCAAACTTTGCCACCTTCACCGGCTTTGGATAAAAAAAGTAATCGGGATTTAATTATTAAGCTTTCCCGAGAAAGATATGCTAAGCCGAGAGAGAAAGTGGAGGAGGCAAATTAGGACTTGATATAGAAAAAGAACATACTGATTCTCCAGCTATTGCTTTGCAAATAACAAAAGATCATCTCAGCGAGCCTGGGATGGGTGATTATTATACACGTTTAAAGAAAATGGAAAAAGAAAGGATGGATGCTAGAGAGTCTAGTGGGAAAAGTGATGAATTAGTTCATCCAGCTACCAACCAAGAGCAACCTATTCAACCTCAGCATCAAAATCAACCCGAAGAAGCAGGCCAGTTTTCGCAGTTAGGCGATTTAGGGATTGAGTTTGAAGCGACTCCAGTTGAGATGTATCAACCTGTTAAAAATACCCAATCTATTCCAAGGGTTCCCGAAAAAGAAACTGAAGTTGTTAAAAATATTC
>JAPLWD010000057.1 GCA_026396775.1 Candidatus Gribaldobacteria bacterium | reverse complement strand
TTGTTGCTGGTGGGTGTGTGGGTGAATGTTTTAGCTGACGCATCCCCCGACCAGGTTAAGCTGGTGGGTGAAAATGATCCACCGCCAATAGATATAGTGCCAGAATAGATCCCATTGGGTGTAAGTGTGAGAGTGACAGGTACACCAACCGTTCCACTGGTTGGGCCGGTTATAGTGTAAGATGTTGCATTTCCTGCAACAGGAGCAGGCGTTTCAGCGGGCACAGGTGCGGAAACGCAACCGTATAATGCATTTAGCTTGGCTCTAGTTGCAACACCGACCTTGCCAGTACCACTACTTAAGCCAAGTGGAGTTAAAATTTCAGCTTTGTATTTTTCTTGAAAAGAGATAACAGCCCTTTGTGTAAGTGGCCCAAAAATAGATTGGTCTCCATAGGAAGGAACCGAAAACCCCTCTTTATTTAATGCAATTTGTAATGCCTCAACCTCGCTCCCCCTGTCCCCTTTTATTAAGTTTGTATTAAAGGTATAACACCAATCTGTTGCCTTTATGTCGGGGGTGACAATATTAAAAGTAATAACCGAGGTAATCAGTGTGGCTAAAATTAGAAATATTTTTTTCATAAAAAATTCTAAAAAAACAAACCAGTTTTTAAAAACTTATTTTAAAAACTGATAATTATTTTACATTTATTAATTTCATTATAATCCTAATGAATTTTAAAACAATATAGTTATCCACAGGGTAAAAATTCATAAATTACATATGCCCTATTAAAAAGGGGTGAAACAGGTATAATGATGTATATGAATAAAATAATAATTTTAATAGTGGTTTTAATAATCGGAGTTGGGGTTGGCGTTTTCATTTTCAAGGTTGCCCCAAGTACCCGTATTGAACCCAACACCTCCATCAACCTAAATGAGGTCTATACTCTTAATCTAAGCTCTCAAAATTTAACCAAAATTCCGGACTATGTTTTTAATACTCTTAATTTAACCGAATTAGATGTTTCAAATAATAAATTAGAAGGGGCTATTCAATCTCAAATAGGCAATTTAACTAAACTTAAAATTTTAAGAGCCAACAATAATTTGATGACAGGGGTTCCAGCGGAAATAGGGCGGTTAACAAGCCTAGAAACCCTAGATTTATCCAACAATCAGTTGACTGGATTACCTAACGAATTAGCCAATCTAAAAAATCTCAAAACTCTGAACTTATCAGGCAATCAAAATTACTCTAGGCAAGATTTAACTAAAATAAAAGAAAGTTTCTCTTCCTCTACTATTGTAAATGCAGAATAGTTGAGATAAATTTATATTTTCAAAAACCCTTTCGGGCTTCCCCGAAAGGGTTTTTTAGGCTAACTATTTTAACAAGCCACCATAGTTAGTGATGGTTGAGATAAACTGGGGGATAACCAACAAAAGCCCAATCAAGGGCACCACAAAAAGCACCACCGTAATAATCAATGTCCACTTAAACATCTTGTTCAAACTATCAATCGACTTTTGCAATTTATCAATTTTTTGCTCAAGCATTATTTGCGAATTTTGTTCTTCCATATTTTTTTACAGCCGGTATTTTGTTTTCTTCCAACCCTTTTGTTTCCATAGTTTCAGCAATCTGCCGAGTAGAAAGTTCGGCTAAGTCTGTGAAAACTAATTCTGCGTCGGTCATATGATCTCTTAAATTTTGCGTTTTCAAGCCCTTTAGATTTTTATGATCCTTAACCGAAAAATCGCTCCATTCTTGGTGAATAATATTGGTTAAAATGGCGTATTCATCCTGCTTTTTTACCTCATTGTCTTTCCAGTAATCCGTTAGCTTGTTTCTAATTTCCTGACCCATCATTCTCTGTTGTATCTATTGCTGGCTTCGCCCCATTCTTTGCCAATTATTTCTACCCCTATTGATAGATTTTTCTGGGTCTGCTGTTTCTTGAATTCTTTCATAGCCAACTCTTGCTAACCATAATTTTATTGGTTCAGCCTTTGGGCTAGGAACTGATTGAACTAAACGCAACAATGTTTCCACATCAGCGACATCAGTTCTATAATATTTTCCATC
>JAPLWD010000071.1:22238-23041 GCA_026396775.1 Candidatus Gribaldobacteria bacterium | reverse complement strand
CTGGGAGCTAACGCTAAGATAGCCAGAAAGGCTGGAATTTTGCACGATATTGGCAAGGCAGTTGATCATCAAATTCAGGGATCGCATGTGGATATTGGGATTAAAATTTTGGAAAAATTTGGGATAGAAAAAGATGTGATTAAGGCAATGAAGTCTCATCACGAAGAATATGAAAGCGAATCTTTGGAGGCTGTGATTGTTAAGGTGGCTGATCAAATTTCGGGAGCTCGGGTGGGAGCGCGTAAGGATACAGTTGAAAACTATTTGAATCGGTTGAAAGAATTAGAGGATTTGGCGGGAACTTTTTCAGGGGTGGCTTCAGCTTATGCTATTCAAGCTGGCCGAGAGATTAGGGTTTTTGTGAAGCCAGAAGAAATCGGAGATTTAGAAGCTTACAAATTAGCAAAAGATATTGCCAATAAAATTCAAGATGATTTGAATTATCCTGGAGAAATTAAAATTACTTTGATTAGAGAAACTAGGGTAGTTGAATACGCCAGATAGAAAATAAATTGGGAGGGCTTGGTACTATTGCATTTGTAGACCGAGCAGTGGTATAATATCGTAATATCAATAATAAAGGTCGTTGTTTCAAATTATTTTTTATAAATAAAACAATGTCAACAGCAATAAAAATAACCAAAGAGGATATCGTGGGAGCAATTGTGAAGGCTCTTGATTGCACTAAAAAAGACGCGGAAACTGCTTTAAGCACCGTGTTAACTGAAGTTACCAAAAACTTAAAAGCTGGTAAGGATGTAGTTTTTACTGGCTTTGGTACTTTCTCTGTGTCTAAAAGAGCC
>JAPLWD010000071.1:19323-22154 GCA_026396775.1 Candidatus Gribaldobacteria bacterium | reverse complement strand
ATCGCTGCCAAAAAAGTTCCTAAGTTCAAGGCAGGCAAAGGATTAAAAGACGCCGTTAAATAGTTTTTCTTTTCAAAAACAAAAATCCCTCCTTGAGAAATCAGGAGGGTTTTTGTTTAAGGTTTTTTGCACAATTCACACTTCCCTTAGTTTATTATTTTTGTTATTATAAATATAAATTATAGGTCGAGGTAAATTAAATTTTAAAAATAAATTTTATGTTTGGATTAGGAACAAAAGAAATAATTATTATAGCCGTTGTTTTAGTTTTATTGTTTGGCTCAAAGAGAATTCCTGAATTAGCGAAAAGTATTGTAGACGCTGTGCGGCACTTGAAAGGTGTGTTTAAGGATGGCGATGATCGTGATATTACAGCTAGCCAAAATAAAAAGAAATAGTAGTGGCTAATATTTAAACAGATGATACCTTTAAAATATTCTTTTAAGTTACTTCCTCAACAAAAGGTAGAAGAAATTCGGTTTGATTCAAGATTAAAAGCTTTTATTTTTAAAGAGGAAAAAATAAATGCTCACATTATTTCAAGGGCAGAAAAGGAAAAGCCTAGTGTTTTGAAATTGAAAAAAAATTCTCAAAAATTAGAAGAACTGGAAGTAGAAAATAAAAAAAGGGTGTTTTTAAAATTAGCTGGGGTGGTTGGTTTGGGGGCTGTTGCTTCTTTGCTTATTCCTAGAAAAGCCGATGCCTTAGTTTTTGGCAGTACACCAGCTGCTAATGTGGTTGGGGTTAAAAATACTAGCAATGCTAAGATTAACCCAGCTACTGAAGAAACTCTTTCAGCATTAAATGATAAAATAGATTCCCCTTATGGAGCTTTGATTGTAGGTAATGCTCAAAAAAAATTCAGGGATGGCTTTGCTATAGCAGGAACACAGCCAGATCCAGCTGTTTGGGATTTAGTTAATCCAACAACTAATCATATTATTACCCAAGGGGGAAATACTTTTTCCTCGGCCTATCTTAGAATTTCTCTTTCGCCATTTAATACTGACTCGGAGGTATCTTTAACTACAATAGAAACTTTTGGCATGGCGTTTCGTGCTGGTTTTGGGGTTTCCATATCTCAGAGAATTATTGGTCAAGAAGTGGGAATGGAAATTGTGGGAGTTGCTGATACTACCAATGTTGTAGAAACAATCTCTGCAGTGGTTGATGTGGCTATGCCAGCTTCGGTGGTAGTGGCTACTGCCAATACTTGCCCAATTGTGTTTGCTACCCCTCATAATTTTCACGGTGGGGACAGGGTTGTTATTTATGGCTGTTTGGATTCAAGGGTTAATGCTGGTCCTGTTATTATTACAGTGGTAGATTCGGTTACTATTTCAGTACCAATAACATTGGCAACTGCCACCTATACAACTACAGGAGGCTATATTAAATGGGCCGACCCAGTCGCTTATACTAAAAATGCTGCTAGCCTTTTGACTGAAAACGCTACAGCAACTAACGCTAGTTTTATTACTAGAAGAAATGGTTCTTCGTTTAGGCTTTTAAGTTCAACAATTGCCACTACAACTGCCACGCAGGGGAACACCTCTCCTTACACAGACGCATTTTTAAATGCAGGCAATCAAGAAATATATGCCACCCTTGAAGAAATAATATATCGTTCCTATTCTCCAGATGGTGTTGCTACAATGTCGGGGCTTGGCAAATGGACGCAAGGCGTGCCAGATGAGGCAGTAAATTATAAAATGAGAGTAAGAGCCAAAAATTTAAAAAATTTAACCGTGCCAGTGGCTCGTATTACAACAGCCACTAAAACAGGCACAACCACTGCAACTTTTGAAACAGATGTAGCTCATGGCTTAAATATACTAGATTTTGTTCAGGTGTATGGGGTGAGAGATCAAGCCGCCGCTTCTTTTCCAAATCTTAGTACGGCTGTAGTGGTAACTGGTACGCCTACAACTACTTCATTTACTTGTATTTGTGGAACAGCAGCAAGCGTAAGTAGCACAGGTGGAGTAGTTTGGAGGGTACAAGGAAGTGCTACTGCACCTGGAGTGGTGGCTGGGTCTATTCAAAGCATTTCAAGAACAAACAATATTTTATCGGTTGTTAATGGTTCTACTTGGGCTACGCCTTTGCCTGGAGAATACTTTCAGCTTTGGGGAATGGATGGATCTGCTGCTGCCTATGATGGAGCATATAAAGTTTTAAGAGTTAACACAACAACTCTTGAACTAGAAAGTACGGGGGCAGACTTTGGTTCAATAAATTGTGGGGGTGTTGGGTTTAGAAGAACAGATGTACGGATTCATTTTGTTAGAGTTTTAGACTATACAAGATTGGTTACTGAAGTTGTTGGTGGTAGAGGCAATACAACTGATATCAATAATTCTGTTCCTGTTTCTCTTACTAGGGGTGCTACTATTGATACTGTTACTACTGTTACAACTGCTGCTGATGTAACCAGATTAAATAATCTTGGGTCAGCAAGTACCAATCAACAATCTGCTTTGTATGTCCAATTATATGGGCAAGAAAGATTAAATTGGGCAAATTCCATCAGGAATAGGATAACCTAATAAATAAAAATATGGCAACTACACTTAATTTTAAAAATTTAATAGACCTGCCAGAGTGGAGGCCATTAGCTGTAGCTCCTACTGCCAACTCTGCGACAGTCCCTTCTGGCCTTGCTTTTGATTTAAGAAATGATACAAGTCAAGACCCTTATATTTATAAACTCACCAGTGCCACTACTTTTGAGAAATATAATGCTTATAATGATGAGTGGATTTCTCCTCTTGCAGCTACATTGACTAGTGGTGGCGTGGCGGCAGGGGCAGGAATAATATTTGTTCCTT
>JAPLWD010000071.1:0-19304 GCA_026396775.1 Candidatus Gribaldobacteria bacterium | reverse complement strand
TTATGTAACGCTACAGGTGCTACAACTACAACTTTTACCTTAGTGGCTCTTCCTAACTTGGCTTCGGTGGCAATTAATCAATTAGCTAATAGAGGAGATGGGATTGGGTATAGAATTAGGGTGATAGCCAATGGGGCAGGACATACAGGAGTAACCGAAGAAAGAACAATTGTGGCTAATACCGCGGGTACTACTCCGCTTGTTACATTAAACTCGGCTTTGTCTTTTACACCGACTGCGACTGACCACTATGAAATTATATCTGGTACGATATATATCTTGGGTTCGGGAACCACGGCTGCTGGTTGGGGGAAAGCGTGGGAGGTTGCTACTAATTCCATATCAGGTAATCTTTCAACCACAACTTTGGCTGGAACCATTGGTACTGAATTTTGCGCTTTATCAATGGACGAAATGTATGTTCCTTATAATATGAAGCCGGGCGAAGGATTGCTTTCTGGAGCTGGGACTTATGATGGTGGAACCAAGCAATGCGTTATTGGAGGAGCTTCGGATGGAACTTCAATTACCGGCTCTGGTATGTCTACCGCATTAGTCGCCAGTGAGTATGTCAATTTTCAAGTAAGGATAGTTGAGGACTCGGGGATTCCCACAGCCGTTGGGCAAAGACGCAAGATTTCAGCTAATACAGGAGGTGCAAGCGGAAAATTCACAGTGGCTGCTTGGGCGGTAACTCCATCAGCTACTGCTAAATTTGTTATAGAACTAAATAATGATTTAATGCTTTGGACGAATGCCGCGACAGTAACATACTCTTATGCCGCGGGTGGATTTAACGCGGCTCCGGGGAACTGGTCTACGGCGGCTTCAGCTGGAGGAGCAACTCAATATGCTAATCCAGGAACAGCTAATGGCGCTGGAGAATGCGTAGCCATGGCATTTTCGATTGTTCCTGATGCCGCAAGGAACGCAAGGCATAGCTTCATTTATCGTTTTAGGGGAGCTGGGACTGTTACTTTGGAAGCATTTAATATAGCTGGTGCTGCAACAGGAGTTTGGGCTACCCTGTCAAGTTATGGGAGTATTCTAGCTACAACTTTAAACACTGGGACATCAGTAGCTCATGATCCAGCAACAAATCAAGGCAGATATTTTTATATTAATGTTAATGGAACGCAAAGATTTATGCGGTTTGATATGCTTAATAGATGTTTAGAACCATGGTGTTATTTAAGATTTTCCCAAGGCGCAGTTAATACAGCTCCGCATTTAGCAACGCAAACTTTTATAGATGGAGCGACAAAAGTTGGGATGCTCTATGCTATAAGGCACACGGGGACAGAATTGTACAATTGTTTATTACAGAGATAATTTTTAATAAAATTAATTTAAAATATTAATTATGAATATAGAATATCTTATTCAACTATTAGAGAACAGGGTGAGTGCTCTAACATCTGCTAAGGATCAAGCTTTTTCTTCTGGGGATCTAGAAAGGATTAATCTCATTGACGTTGAAATATTTGGAGTTCAGGATACACTAACCAAGCTGAGGTTATTATTTAGTGTTTCACAAGAAACAACAGTAACCAACAACACTTTATTAGAGGCAATGAAAGTTAAATCTAATATAATTGTTGATGGCTCAACTTTATGTTTTAATGATTATGATATCTCTACTTATGCGGTTGATCCCTTACACGAACGCAAGATTGCTGATATTTTATTAGCCATGGGGTCAATTAATAGCGCTGAAGAAATAAATGTTTATATAGAGAGTAAGGCGATAGGTAGCCCATTAAAAGGTCAAATGGTTTTTAGCGCAATGCAAAAATATAATGTGGATACTCGATTGGCTATGGCTATAATGGAGTTGGAGTCGCGTTTTGGGACAGCTGGTGTAGCTGTTGATACGCTTAATCCAGGCAATGTTGGCAACACAGGAGAGTCAATTAGAAGATACGGTTCTTGGGAAGAGGGCGTTGAGGCTGTTGCTGTTTGGCTGAATGCACATCGCAGAAATATTGTTGCTTCCGAGCCCGTTGAGATATTAAATATTGATAATTCAACAATCGCTGAAATTGCTAGCACATCAACTGTTCCAGAAATTCCAATAATTAATGCAGAAAATTCAACAACTACCGATATTACGGCTATCCCTACAACAGACACAGCCACTTCTTCTGATAAAACTGGTGAATAGTGGCAAAAAGACTTTATGGATGAAGGCATAAAACAAAAATTTTCAGAACATTTTCAATATATTGATGATATCCGCAGAAGGGCTTATAGTTTAATAATTTTTTTCTTAATCTTTTTTGTAGCTGGGTTCCTTGGTGCCAACAAGATATTGGAATTGATTATTAAGCTTATCAAGGTGCAGAATGTTACCATAGTGACAACTTCTCCCTTTCAGTTTCTTGATTTAGCAATGAGTGTGGGGATATTTACGGCTTTAATTCTTTGTTTGCCGATTGCGATTTACCACCTATATAGTTTTTTAAAAGACGGGTTAAGTAAAAAAGAAAGAAGATATTTTTTTATTTTATTACCGATTAGCTTTTTCTTGTTTGTAGTAGGGTTTGGTTATGGCTTTGCAATATTATATTTTTGTTTAGATATTATTGCTAAAATTAACCTTGACTTAGGAGTAAATAATTTTTGGGACGTTAATCAATTTTTATCTCAAATAATTTCTACGGCTGCTTTACTGGGATTAGTATTCCAGTTTCCTATAGTGTTGACTGTTTTGATAAAAATGAAAATAATTGATGTTAAATTTTTGAAAGATAAAAGACGATATGCCATTGCTTCAATGTTTATTCTTGTTTCTTTATTACCGCCGACTGATGGTTTAAGTTTAGTTGTTATGGTTGTGCCACTTATCGCTATTTATGAAATTACCATACTTGTAAACTTGATATCTAGTCGCAAGGTTTTGGTTAATTCTCTTTCTGGGGTCGAAAAAATAATTAATTAATTAAAATATAAAATTATGTTTGGAATTGGCACAAAAGAAATAATTATTATCGCAGTTGTTTTGGTACTTTTATTCGGGGCAACAAAGATACCCGCCTTAGCAAAGGGCATAGCAGAAGCAGCTAAAACTTTAGCAGGTATTTTTAAAAGTGATAAAAAAAAGTAAGAAGTTAAGATTATTTAAATGTTTAAAATATCTTTAAAAGTATTTTTTTACCCATTGATTTTGATTGCAATGTTGTTTTTTGTTTCCACGGTTTTTGCTGCTTATGAAAAGTTTTCCCCAGGAGAAGCTGTAACAATTAGCGAGTTTGTTTATGATGATAATTTCGTACCTACCACAACCGTTTGTATACTTTCGGTTTATAAGCCAACCGGGGATTTTTTTACCAGTAGTACTATGGACTTTACAACTAGCACGGGCAGGCATTATAAAACTTTCACTCCAGATAGTATTACAGGGGTTTGGCCAGCAAATATGTCTTGCGGTACAGCAGGGGTAGACTTAGCAATGTTAGACAAGACATTTTCTGTTGGTTATGTTGGTGCCTCTAGTACTTTAATTGCTAGTGAGGTTTGGACTGGTAATGCCACTCGCACTCTTTCTAACTTTGGTAATTTAGTGGCTGATATTTGGAATGTAGCCACCTCAACCTTTTCTGCAGTTAACGGAGTTGGCAAACACTTAACCGGCATGGTTTCTGATACAGCCTTTACAGTTTGGAATAGTATTACTAGAACTTTAACTGGCAAGGACTTAACTGGTGGTGGTTCTTTAGCTACCGAGTCATACATCAATACAGCCACTTCCAGCTTAACTACCAAGGTTGAATCAGCTTCCTCGTCGCTGGGTGTTTTGGTGAATACTGGGGCGACGCTTTCTAATCAGCAAGCTGGCTGGACAGTAACTATGTCTAACTTTGATTCAACGGTTACTCTGAAGGCCTATCAAGTGAAGCTGTGGGTTTTAAATTATAGATCAGAACCAACTGATCCTACTTCTACTCCAACTTTAACTATTACGGATTCTGCTGGGAGCGAACCAAGGCACGATGTGGAAATGACAAGGTCTGCAGCTGGAGTTTATTATTATAGCTATACAATTCCGGCTGGTTCGGCTAGTGGTGTTTGGGAAACTGAAGTTTCAACTGAAGTGGAGGGAGGAAAAATAATAAAAACTAATGATTACTGGACGGTTTCTGGTTCACCTGCTGATGTGGAAATAGTTGGAGTTACAGACAAATCAGTGCCCTCAATAACTGCTGATGTAAAAATTACCAATAAGGGAACGGTAGGCAGTGATTTCTATTATGTTTATTGCCTTGTAGACAGCGAAGATAACTTATGCGGAGGAGACGACGATTTAGCTTATAAATCTAAAACAGTGTATATTAACGCTCAAGAGGTTTTTCCTTTAAGCTTAGCATTAGATAACGAGGATTTAACTCCTGGAACATATTGGTTTAAAATAAAAGCCAGAGCCTTAAGTGAGCCTGATTGGGCGGCATCTTCAGAGCAGTTTACTGCTACATTAGCGCCAACTTGTGGTAATGGGTCTTGTGGTGGTGGAGAAACTTGTTCTAGTTGCCCAGCAGATTGTGGACAATGTGGTAGCGGGGGAAGTAGCGGTGGCTTAATTTCTTCAAATACTCCAGGGCCAAACATGGCCTGCGAGGGAGCTGATTTCAATCATGATAAAAAGGTTAATTCTATTGATTTTTCAATCTTATTATATTTTTGGAATTCTATTTCTCCTTTTAGTAATCCATGTTTAGATATGAATAATGATGCAAAGGTTAATTCTATTGATTTTTCAATCTTGATGTATCAATGGGGAGCTAAAAAATAATCGCATATGAGATTTTTTAAGTTTAAAACTTTATTTTTAGTAGTATTTATTTTAGTGCCAAATTTAGTTTTTGGAGCCAATGTTTATTTAATCCCTAATTTTGAATCGGTTGCTGTTGGAGATACTGTAATGGTCAATGTTGAAATGGATACAGATGGCCAAAGGCCAAATACTATCGAAGGTGATGTTTTAATAGATGATGTAGCTAGGAGTATTAAAATCTTAGATTTCAGCAAAGTTAATTCGGTGTTAACTTATTGGCTTCAAAATCCGTTTCTTGATGGTGCTTCAAAGATTTCTTTCACAGCAGGGACGCCTGGTGGATTTAGCCAAAAATCGGGATTATTGTTTAAGATAGTTTTTTTAGCTGAAAAAGAAGGCCAGATTAAATTTTCACCAGATAACTTTAAAGTTTATAATAACGACGGAAAAGCTACATTGATAAAAGTTGTTGGTAAATCATTAGTGGTTACGATCAATCCTAAAAATAATTTGCCGTCTAAAGATCAATGGCTTGAAGTTGTTTCTGGAGATAAGCAACCTCCTCAAAATTTAACTGCCACTGTTGGTCAAGATAACTCAGTTTTTGAAGGTAAAAAATTTATCAATATATCTAGCGTTGATAGCCAATCGGGGGTTGCTTACTATGAAATAAAAGAAGGCGATTGGCCAATCACTCGTAGTGGAGAAACATATGTTTTATTGGATCAAAGCGAATCATCAGCTATTACTATTACTGCTTATGATAAAGCTGGAAATCATAGTCAGATTTTATTTAGAGAGGTTAAACCTAAAATTAGTTATGGAGGATTACTCGTCATCCTAATTGTTCTTCTTGTTGCGCTTTATGTTTCATTTAGGATTTTTAAGTTAATTAAGAAAAAAAATGCTTAAATTAAGAAATAATAATTTAGGGATTAAAAAAGTTTTGTTTTTATGCTGTTTCATTCTGCTGTCAATTTCTACTAGTCAAAATGTTCAGGCAGCAACTTCGTATTTTAACCCAGCCTCTGGCAGTATAGCTGTAGGGAGTGTTCTTACGGTTAGTGTTTTGGTCAACACAGAGAATGCAGCTATTAATAACGCTGAAGCCACTATTAGTTTCCCCAATGATTTGTTAGAAGTAATTTCAGTTAACAAAGTGGGATCGATTTTTTCTTTGTGGGTGGAAGATCCAAGTTTTTCTAATCTTACAGGCACTGTGTCTTTCAATGGAGGACTGCCAACTCCAGGTTTTAATGGTGCTGGGGGTAAGATTCTTAGTGTGTCGTTTAGGGCTAAAAAGGAAGGATCGGCGTCTCTGGCTTTTTCTTCTATGGCGATTAGAGCCAACGATGGTTATGGAACCAATGTATCCAGGGTTGTGGGTAGTACGTCTTACAACCTTGTAAAGGGCTCAGCAATTACCCCTGGAGTAGAAGAGTCACCAATAGTTGTTTTGAATGCTCCAAAAGCGCCACATATTTCTTCGCTGACTCATCCAATTCAGGATAGGTGGTATTCAAACAACAGCCCAGAGCTTTCTTGGGATATTTCCACGGGTATTACAGAAACGAGGTTGTTAGTTGATGAAAATTCTTTTACAGTCCCAACTATTCTTTATCCAGAGCCGATTTTTAACAAAAAATTAAATAATTTAGCAGATGGTATTTGGTATTTTCATGTTCAGTTAAAGAATAAATTTGGGTGGGGAAGTGTTGCTAATTTTAAAATCCAAATTGATACTACTAGCCCCCAACCTTTTGAAATCAAAATAAAAGAAGGTGAAGAAACAACAACCCCTCAGCCAACTTTAGTTTTTAAAGCGATTGATAAGTTGTCGGGGATAGACTATTACGAATTAAAAATTGATCAAGAAAATCCAATAAAAATCAATGGACCAGAGTATAGGCTACCAGCTCAAGGTAAGGGCAAGCATCTTGTAGCATTGAGGGCAGTCGATATGGCGGGAAACTATGCTATCGCAACGCAAGAGTTTAATACCATACCAATCGAAGCTCCAATTATTACAGAGTACACAAAAAGCGCGTCTCCAGGAGCCATGTTTTCAATTAAAGGCACATCGTTGCCGGAGGTTGCGGTAATTATTCATGTTCAGAAGAATGGCAAAGAAACAATGTTACAAGAAGTAAAAAGTGATCAAGATGGAATTTGGTCGTTTATTGGGGATTCGCCTACCGAGCTAGGGGCTTGGGAAATTTGGGCTGAAGTTAAGGATTCTTCTGGGGCTAAAAGCGATGCTTCAGGAAAGGTGTTTTTAAAAATTAATCCTCCAATTTTTATTAAAATTGGGAGATTAGCCATAGATTATTTGTCTATAATATTTACTCTGTTAGGTTTGATTTCCTTCGTAATTTTTGGAGCATACAAGATGTGGAAGAAGATACAAATAATCAAGAAGCAAGGGGAGAGGAGGCTAAAAGAAGAAATTACCGAAGCCGAAAAGTCTTTGTATAATGCTTTTAGGTTTTTAGAAAAAGAAACCAAAGAACAGATAGCTCAATTAGATGGTAGGGCCAGCTTAAGCACGAAAGAAAAGGATATTTACAACAATTTGAAGAAAGCGTTGGAAAACTCTGAAAAGTTTGTTGGGAAAGAAATTGAAGATGTAAAGAAGAGAATTGCAAAAGAAGAAAAGGAAAAAGGGATCAGAAAAGAATTTACTGAAGTTGAGAAGTCTTTGTATGATGCCTTTAGGTCATTAGAAGAAGAGGTAAAAGAACAAGTAGCCAAATTAGATGGTAGGTCTGGTTTGAGCGCAAAAGAGGAAAATATCTGTACAAACTTAAAGAAAATTTTAGAAACTTCCGAAAAGTTTGTTGGAAAAGAGGTTGAGGACATCAAGAAAGAGCTTGATAACAGGCAAGAGTTGTCATAGCGTAAAAGTTAATTTGACATTTAAAAACAAAAATCCCTCCTTGAGAAATCAGGAGGGATTTTGTTTATAGACTTTTTTGTGTCATTGCTCCGCCTGCTGGCTACGCAATTCGCAATGACAAATTGGATTTTGTAACTAAAAATTATTTAGCCGAACCATTGAGCATGCTTACCTATCGGCAGGTGGGCATAAGTTACGGATGGGTCAAGGGCAATCCATTTTTTATTCACTCTTACTTTGAGATATTGATGCAAAACTAAATTAAAAAAAGCATATCTAACTTTGATGTCTTTTTCTTGGAAATACTGGCTTTTAGCTAACAGGATAAAAGTTATTAAATTGATGGTGACGCAGTGACTGTAGCCTTGATTTTGCCAAATCTGTTTTAAATCAGTGCGGAAGGCCAAGGGTAAAGCCAGAATAGTTTTTAATCTTTGGGCTTGCCAATGTTGTTGGACAAAATCATAGACAATTTTTAAGTATTCCTGTTGGCTATGAGCTTTTTGTTCTAATTGAGTAATCGTGTCTTTTATTTCTTGAGGTATTCCTGTTGGCAAAACATATTGCTTAAAGCCATAAAAAGGTATCACCAAGCGGGCTAAAACAAAAAAAACTAGAAAATATATCCCTAAAATGATTAAAATAATCAGTAAAAACAGTGGCATATTGTACGCCGTATCTCAAGAGGAGCGAGAGATATTGTTTAAGAAACGAATTAATTTTGAAAGCAAGGAGCTAAGCAGAACAGCCAACAAAGAAAAAATAAAAAATGGAATTAAGAAAAGCAACGTTTCGCCCAGACTGAATTTAGACTTGGTAATGAAAAAGAAAAAGGTAAAGATATAGCCAATCAACAGTAATAATCCCAACCCTAACACTTTTTTCTTTAGATTGATTGCGAGCCTTTTCTTAAAAATTATTTCAGTAAAGGCAACTATTAAAGAAAAACCAAAGGCATACTTACCATACATCGCCATTACGTCATTTTCATTTACCATATAGGCGCCACCACCAAATAACAAGCTAAACAAAGGAGTGGCAAGGTCGCCTTGAAATAACATTGGAATGATAACGATAAACAATACAAAAGATAATACTATTGGAGTGTACAAAGCAGCTTGGAAAATACCAAGTAAGTAGACAAAAACTTTCAAAACATAAAAACCCAAAATATCATTATCGATAGATTTTATGTTGATAGGTTTTTTCATATGGAGCGGGTGAGGGGAGTCGAGCCCCTGTCAACAGGTTGGAAACCTGTGGTAATACCGTTATACGACACCCGCCTATGCCCTTTGGGCTTCGGCGTGGCGAAGCCCGCATTAGTATTTGTTATGTCATTCTAATTTCGGGGTACCCAGACTCGAACTGGGACTAAGTCTTCCCAAAAGACTCGTGCTACCATTGCACTATACCCCGGGTAGTTTTGATTTTAGCAGGTTTGAGTTATTTTTCAACTTTTGCACACTTTTACGCTGGGTGTGTTGTGTGATATAATCTATTAAATTAAGTTTTTTAGTATTATGGAAAAAAATAAAAAATGGTTTTCAGAATCAACAAAACCTTTTGGTTCTTGCAGGAGCTATAATATTCCACTTTATCAATGCCCCCAATTTTTATTTTTAGTTATGGGGGTGATTATTATTTTAGCAATTATTTTGACTTATTCTTTAACTATTTTTAAGGTTGGCGATCCGCGGGTGGTTAGTTTAATTATTTTAGTTATCACCGCCATTTTACTGGTTTTAGATTATATTATTGTGAACAGTTTTGAGAGGGTGGCTGAAGCGGCTAAAATGAAAACCGAATTTATTGGAATTGTTTCTCATCAGTTGAGATCGCCCCTAACCAATATTAAGTTTTCTTTAGAGGTGTTGATGTCAGGAGAATTGAAAAATAAGATTGATGATGAGCTGGAATATATGAAAATTTTAAGAGAAAATACTCAAAGGATGGGAGATTTAATTAACGATTTAATTTTAGTTTCGCGGATTGAAACTGGAGAATTTCCACTCAATAAATTACCTCTTGATTTGGCTGAAATAGTTCAAGGAATTGTTAAAAAGTTTAAACCATTTGCGGAAGCCTCGAATGTTGACCTTAATTTAAAAATTCAGGGCAATACTCCTAAGGTTTTGGCTGATGCTTTATGGCTAGAGCAAATTGCTAAAAATTTAATTGACAATGCTGTTCGTTATATTAAAGGAAAGGGACAAGTTAATATTTTTATTGAGCACAACGAGAAGGAGATTTTTTTTAAAATTGAAGATACGGGTGTAGGTATACCTGAAGCCGAACAAAGATACATTTTTAAAAAGTTTTTTCGTTCTAAAAATGCGATTCGTCATCAAACCGAGGGATCAGGACTGGGGCTACACATTGTTAAAAAACTTTTAGAATTTTTTTTTTTTTTTATTTGGTTTGATTCTAAAGAAGAAAAGGGTACAACATTTTACTTCACACTACCAGTTTACAGGGGCGAGAAGATTGCGTAAATGCTAGGCTATCCTGATAATTTACCTTGTCATTCTGAGGGTAATCCCGAAGAATCTCGGACAACGAGATCCTTCGGCTCTTTATTACTCGCCTCAGGATGACAAGGGGTAGAGAGTACTCGGGGTGGCGAAGGTTGGACTGTGTTATGTAACTCAAAGATAAAAAATAATAAAGCTCTTAGAGTTTAATAGTTTAAATATTTTAAACTATTAAAAAGCTCAATAGCTTTTAATCTATTATGGCGAAGAAAATTCTTTTTGTTGAGGATGAAGCGGCTTCTCAAAAATCTTTGGGGTTTACTTTAAGTAATACTGGGTATGAAGTGGTTAGCGCTTTAGATGGAGAAACCGGTTTACGGTTGGCTAAATCTGAAAAGCCCGATTTGGTGCTTTTAGATTTAATTTTACCTAAAATGGATGGCTTTGAGGTTTTAGAGCAATTAAAAAGCGATCCAGAAACTAAAGAAATTCCCATTATCATTTTAACGAATTTAGAAAGAATGGATGATGTAGAGAGAGCTTTGGCACTTGGGGCTAAAACCTATCTTACTAAATCAAGCTACTCTTTGGTTGAGGTTGTCGAAAAAGTAAAAAAGGCCTTAGGCGATGCCTAGAGATGCAATTTAATTTTAAAATATGTATGTTGAGGCTCAACAATTGCGAGCTTTTTTGCTAGATGCTGGTTTAATTGACGAAGCTAAATTTGATACGGCTTTAGCTACAGCCAACCAGCAGGGCAAAAGAATTAGTGATATTTTAGTAGCGGATAATTTGATTGCCCAAGATGACCTAAGCCGTTTGCAGGCTTATATTTTAGGTATTCCTTTTGTAGATCTAGATGAAGAGGTGGTTGCTCCGGATGTTTTAAAAATTATTCCCGAACCCATTGCTCGCCATTACAATATTATTGCCTTTAGACGCAAAGGGCGCAATTTAGAAGTGGCGATGCTTGATCCAGAAGATTTAAAAACTATTGAGTTTATTAAAAAGAAGGCTGATTTAAAAATATTACCCCGCTTAACAACCCAATTAAGTATTAAACATCTTTTAGCACAGTATCAAGAAAGTCTACAGGTGGAGTTTGGAGATATCATTAAGAAAGAGTCTAGTAATTTAACACAAATTCCAATTCAAGATGCTTCAGAAGAAGATCAAGAGGATTTAGAAAAAAGAGCTCAAGAATTGCCAATCATCAAAATTGTGGAAACTCTTTTAAAACACGCCATTTTGCAAAGAGCTTCAGACATTCATATCGAGCCAACCGAAAAAGAAGTTTTAGTAAGATATAGAATTGATGGTATCTTGCATGATGCGATGATTTTGCCTTTAAACACAAAGTCAGGCATTGTGGCTAGAATTAAGGTTTTAAGTAACTTAAGGCTGGACGAGCATCGTTTGCCTCAAGACGGCAGATTTAAAATAGAAACTGAAGATTATAAGTATTCAATTAGAGTTTCAGTTTTACCGGTTTTTACTGGTGAAAAAATGGTAATGAGGCTTTTACCCGAAACAGCCAAGGGGCACAGTATGGAAGCTTTAGGATTTTGGGGAGAGTTTTTAGAAAGAATCCAAGTGGCCTTACGCCAACCCCATGGAATGGTTTTAATTACCGGTCCCACTGGCTCTGGTAAAACTACCACTCTTTATTCGATGATGGAAATCTTGAATACTTCTCAAGTTAATATTTCTACAGTAGAAGATCCAATTGAATATCGAATGCCTCGCGTTAATCAAACGCAAGTTAATTCGCAAATTGGCTTAACTTTTGCTTCAGGACTAAGATCTTTATTACGGCAAGACCCTAATATAATTATGGTGGGGGAAATTAGAGATCAAGAAACAGCGGCCTTAGCTATCAATGCCGCTTTAACGGGGCACTTGGTTTTATCAACTTTGCATACTAATTCGGCAGCGGGAGCCGTGCCACGGTTGACTGATATGGGGGTAGAGCCTTTCTTATTATCCTCAACCTTAAATTTAGTGATTGCCCAACGGCTGGTTAGAAGATTAAGCGAAGAAAAACAAAAATATCATTTAACCGATGCAGAGATAAAAAATTTAGCTAAGTATTGTAATCTAGAGAGAATTGAGAAGGTTTTGCAAGCAGAAAAGATTATTAAGCCCGATCAAACTATAGCCCAAACAGATTTTTACCGACCCAAGCCCACTAAGGAATCAGCAGAGGGGTATAAGGGCAGGATTGGGATTTATGAAATTTTTAAGGTGACTGAAACTATCAAAGGTTTAATTCAAAAAAACGCCACTAGCGATGAGATTCAAAACCAAGCTCAAAAGGAGGGGATGCTTCTAATGATTGAAGATGGTTTTATTAAGGCAGTTCAGGGGCTAACTTCGGTGGAGGAAGTTTTGAGGGTTATCACAGAATAATTATGCAATATTCTTATGTTGCTAAAAACTTAAAAGGTGAAGAAGAGTCAGGTAATCTTGAGGCACAAGGAAAAGATAGCTTAGCTCGCCTGCTTAAGCAAAGAGGATTTTTTTTGGTTACAGCTAAAGGCGAAGACGAAAACCAAACCAGCCGTAAATTCAAGTTCAACCTTAAGTTTTTAAAAGAATTATTAGGTGTTTCTTTGGCGGATAAATTGTTCTTTACGAGAAATTTAGAGATTATGATTAAAACTGGGATGCCTTTAACTCGCGCTTTTGAAATTTTAGCCACTCAAACTAAATCAGCTAAGTTTGGTAAAATTTTAATTAATATTAGGGAGCATATTACTAAAGGCGATTCATTATCTTCAGCTCTTTCGGTCTACCCTCAAGTTTTTAGTAGTCTTTTTCAAGAAACAATTAAAATTGGCGAGGAAACTGGTAAGCTGGATGAGTCTTTAAGAATTTTAGCTCTTCAAATGGAGAAAGAGCACACTTTAAAATCAAAAGTTGCTACGGCTATGGTGTACCCGATTATTGTTTTATGTTTAACCATAGGGATCGGCATTGTGATGATGATTTTTGCTGTGCCAAAACTTAAGCAAACATTTTTAGAGTTAAAAGTTAAACTGCCCTTTACCACTCGGGTAGTTTTATGGTTGGCGGATTTTATAACCCAGCAGTGGTGGCTAGCTTTGATAGTAGGTGCTATTTTAGTTGTAGTTTTGTTTTTGCTGTTTACTAATAAGGCTCTGAAAAAAATGAGATCTTGGATGGCTTTAAAAATACCCTTAGTGGCTCCTTTAGTTAAAAAAATTAATTCAGCTTTAATGTTAAGAACCTTAGCCTCTTTGTTTAAGTCGGGAGTTCCAATTATTAGATCTTTAACAATTGCAGGTGGATCTTTAAATAATTATTATTTTCAACAAGCCCTGTTGCAGGCTTCAGTTAATGTTGAAAAGGGTCAAAAACTTACCGAAGCTTTAAGGGAGTACGAAGCGCTTTTTACGGGTGGGGTTTTGGAAATGATTGAGGTGGGCGAAGAAACTGGAGAAACACCGAATGTTTTGCAAAAATTGGCCGAGTTTTACGAAGAAGATGTAGCCGCCAATACCGAGAGAATTTCGTCGGTAATTGAACCATTTATGATTTTAATTATCGGTGGGATTGTGGGATTTTTTGCCATTTCAATGATGCAACCAATGTTTAGTTTAATGGGTGGCATCCATTAAGTATAGAAATTTAAATTGTTAAAAATTAAAAAAAACCACCAAGGATTTACATTAGTTGAAATAGTAGTGGGTATGGCCCTAGTGATTTTGGTTTTTCTAGGAATTTATGGAGCCCTTGTGGCTGTTTTACGTACGGTTGGGCAAACAACAGCCGAAGCCATAGCCATTACTTTAGCTAATCAAAAAATGGAAGAAGTGAGAAACTTAGCCTATAACCAGGTTGGAACTTCTGGGGGCATCCCCTCTGGTAGTATAGCTCAACAGGAGAATGTGGAGCGGAATAAAATTTCTTTTAACATTAGAACGACTATTATCTATATTGATGACCCTTTTGATGGAGTAGCTCCGGTAGATACTTTGCCCATAGATTACAAAAGAGTCAAAATTCAAGTCAGTTGGCCTAGTTGGATGGGTGGAGAATTTCTTTTAATTTCAGATGTGGCACCAAAGGGGATTGAAAATACTCAAGGAGGAGGAACTTTAAAGATTAAAGTTTTTGACGCTTCTGGCAATGGCGTTTCACAGGCCGATGTGCACTTAGTTAATTTAAGAGTAACTCCAAATATTGATGCAACTTATAAAACAGATAATACAGGCGGATTAGTTTTAGCGGGTGCTCCAACTTCTACGGAGGGTTACCAAATCACAGTGTCTAAAGGTGGTTTTAGTCAGGAGAGAACTTACGGCTCGTTAGAAATGGCTAATCCAGTCAAGCCACATAGCTCTGTTTTTGAAGCCCAAGTTACGGAGATTAGCTTCGCCATTGATAAAGTAGCTTTTTTTTCTGTAGCTACTCATGCTCGGGAGGGTTTTGATGATGATTTTAATACTGCCGGGAAAATTGCTTCCTCAACCGATATCGTTGTTAGCGGGGGCGAAGTTAAGCTAGATAAAATTTCGGGGGTTTATAAAGACATAGGCGTTTTAGAATCAAACTCAATCAATCCAGCTGGTTTACTAAATTGGGATAGAGTTTATTTTTTAGACTCCCAAGCACCTAATACCCTAATTCGCTATCAAGTGCTTTTTGCTACTGGCAGTGGTTATCAATTAGTCCCAGACAGTGATTTAGCTAACAATTCTGCTGGTTATACAGTTTCTCCTATTAATTTAGCTTCTTTAGATATTGATTTGTACACAAATTTAAAATTAAGAGCCACCCTTACTACTAGTGATTCAGCTTTTTCTCCAATAATTTTAGCTTGGCATTTAATTTATAATACCCCTTTAATTGATAATATTAATTTTCATCTGAAAGGAAGTAAAATTTTAGGCACCGATACGGTGGGTAATAATATTTATAAATATTCCCAATCATTAAACTCGAATAGTAGCGGTCAAGCAACTGTTTCTAACCTAGAGTGGGACTCTTATTTATTCTTAAGCACCACTACAACCGGAATGAACTTAACTGAAATTTTGCCATCCTCGCCTTCTGTTAACTTATTGCCTGAGCAAAATCAAGCCATAGTCCTGTATTTTCAAGCTCAAAATACTTTACTAGTTAAGGTTAAAGATGCTTCTAGCTCAAGCTGGATTTTTGGAGCGAGTGTTAGGTTGATCAATAATCCTTTAGGCTATGATGTTAGTGAATTGAGCAGTAGCAAGGGGGAAGCTTTTTTCACTCCTCTCGCGAATAGTTCCTATCAATTACAGATTTCGGCTTTGGGTTATCAGGCGACCTCTACTTCTATTAATGTGAATGGGAATACAGTCAAAAATATTTCACTGGTCGCTGAATAAGGTATGCAAAAATATCAAAAAAATTTTAATGCGGGGATGAGCTTGGTAGAGATGATAGTATCTTTGGCAATTTTTTTGATAGTAATGCTAGCTTTGGTTGGGTTTGTGGTGGGGTTATATCGAGCTTATTATTATTCTTTTGAGCAAACTCAAGCTGTTTCAGAATCGATGAGTGGGGTGGAAACTATGATTCGTGAAATTAAAGAGGCAACTATGGCAGATGATGGATCTTATATGATTGAAAAAGCCCTAGACTTTGAATTTGTTTTTTATGGCGATATTGATCGAGACAGCAGTGTTGAAAGAGTACGTTATTTTTTAGATGGCACTAATTTTAAAAAAGGGGTTATTAAACCCCAAGGTTCTCCCTTAACTTATATTACAAGCTCAACCAATCCGCTTTATCAAGAAAGATTTTTAATTCTATCAAGATTTGTTCGCAATGCTCCGCCGATTTTTCGTTATTTTGATGGCAACTTACAGGAACTACCCGCTCCCGCCCGCTTGCAAGATACTAAATTAATGCGCTTAAACTTAATTATTAACGTAACTCCCAGTCGAGCACCCAATGACTTCTCTTTAGAAAGTGAGGTGCAATTAAGAAATCTAAAAAATAATCTTTAAGAATGGCAAGCTTTAAAAAAACAATTTTAAGTCGAGGGGTTTTGACAGTTTGGGTTTTAGTTTTTGGAACGATTTTTATCTTAATGCTGGGGAGTGTTTTAGGTTCTGTGCTTTTTCAGATTAAGTTACATCAAAATATTAAAGCTAGTAATTTAGCGGCTCAAATTGCTGAAGCGGGAATTAATTATGCTAAATGGCATTTGGCTCATAGCGAAACTGACTATAATTTTAACGGCCTTTATGATTATTACGATCCAGAGGGCAGTTTGGTTGGTAAATATCAATTAACGGTTATAGCTCCCGGTGGTTGTAGTGCTGGAGTGACTATTAAGTCGGTTGGTTGGAAGCAGGGGGTGGAAAGCCAAAAGCGAACCTTACAAATAAAATATGCTAAACCCGCTTTAGCTCGGTATGGATTTTTAACTCACACTAATGCTTGGTTTGGCGAAAACGAAGAATTAAGGGGTCCTTTTCACTCTAATGGGGGGATTAGAATGGATGGGATACAAAATTCTCTTTCAACTTCAGCTAAACAAACCTACACCTGCGGAGAAGAAAATGGTTGTACTAATTCTTCTTGTAAGTCTCCTTGTTTATGGAAAGTAGGGCCAAAACAATGTGAGTGCCCTGGGATTTGGGGGTCGGGAAGGGGTGGTTTGTCGGGGCTTTGGCAATACCCAGTTTCTAATGTTGACTTTGATGTCATTACGCAAGATATGTTAACTTTAAAAACAATGGCTCAAACTTCCGGTATCTATATTGCTTCTTCGACTACCTTTGGATATCATTTAATTTTTAAAAACAACGGCTCGTTCGACTTATATAAAGTTACTGCTCTCCAGCCCCAAGTACAATGTTCGGATGGGTCAACCTGGTTTTGGGAGTCTAATGATATTTTAACTCAAACTTTTGTGAGAAATTATAACTTCCCGGCTAGTTGTGCTCCGGTTTTTGTGGAAGATAATGTTTGGGTGGAGGGTACAATTTCGGGCCGAATAACAGTGGCGGTGGCTCGTTTACCTGATATCTCTGGCACTAACGCTAAAATTATTATTCCCAATAATATTCTTTATGCTAATAGCTCTTCTTCATTAGGGTTAATGGCTCAAAAGGATGTTATCATTCCCCTATATGTTCCAAATGATTTAAAAATTCAGGCTGTGATGTTGGCGCAAAAAGGCCATGTTTGGCGTTATCATTATCCGGATTATGGTTACGAACCGTATAGAACTTATGCTAAAAGACACCGGATTGAAACTTATGGCAGTATTATTAGCCGAGATATTTGGACTTTTACTTGGGTGAACAATGCGGGGAATGTTTTATCTGGATATGCAGAAACTTCGATGAACTATAACGCCAACTTAACCTTTGACCCACCACCTTACTTTCCGGTTTCGGGCGATTTTACAACTGTTAAATGGGAAGAAATTCCCAGCAATTAATTATAGACAATGTGCTATAATAAAATGATTTCGCAATCAGTTTAAATATGAATTTTTTTTCACAAAAACTTGATGCTTTCGGTTTAGATTTTTCTGATTTGTCTTTAAAAATTGCGCATTTACGACCTAAGAACAAGGCATTTTCTTTATCTTGTTTTGGAGAAGTTAGAATACCAGCAGGTGTTATAGAATCGGGAGAAGTTCGAGATGTTAAGAAATTAGCTCAAATTATTAAACAGGGCGTAGAAGGTGTTAAAGGAAAGCGTTTAGCAACTAAGTTTGTGGTTGTTTCTTTACCAGAAGAAAAATCTTTTTTAGATGTGCTGTCTTTGCCAAGAATGCCAGATAAAGAATTAGAATCGGCTGTTTCTTTTGAGGCTGAAAATTATTTTCCCATTCCAATTGCGGACGTTTATTTTGATTTTACAAAAGAAAATAAGGCTAGTCTTTGCGATAAGAATCAGAATATTATGATTGTGGCGACACCTAAAAAGATAGTGGATTCTTATGTTGAGGCTATTAAATTGGCAGGGCTTTTTCCGATAGCTCTGGAAATTGAAAGCCTAGCTATTGCGCGAGCTCTGGTTAAAAAAAATGAAGTTACTAGCCCACTTTTAATTATTGATTTTGGCGAAAGCCGAACAAGTTTTATTATTTTTGCCGATAATTTAGTTCGTTTTACCTCTTCTATCAATACCTCGTCTCAACAATTGACTGAAGCAATTGCTACTCAACTAAAAATTACCCCCGAGGAGGCTGAAAAATTAAAAAGAGAAAATGGACTCAAGGGAAACCCCAAGGTTTTACAGGCTATTTCGGCGCCTTTAAATGAGCTAAGCAATCAAATTCAAAATCATTTGGAATATTTTTATACGCAAAGCTCACATGGTGTTTCGGGTAATCAAAATTTTAAAATTACCCAGATTTGTCTTTGTGGAGGCGGATCTAACCTAACGGGGCTAGCTGATTTTTTATCAAGGGGATTGAATATTAAAGTTGATTTAGGTAATCCTTGGATCAATATTTTACGCTATCCAATTAAAGAAGTACCGATTCTTTCTTTTTATGAGTCGTCGGGGTACGCTACTGCTCTGGGTTTAGCTCTTAGGGCTTCTTCGGGTAATTTGAAAAAATGATTAATCTTTTGCCACAAACTATTAAAAAAGAATTAAGCCAGGTGTTGGCCTATAAAAGAATTGTTTTGGTGGCTTTATTTTTAGCTTTGACGCTTTTTATCTTAGGGGGGTTTTTATTTTATTTGCAGAAAACCTTAGCGGAACGGAGTTTATTTTTTCAAAATCAAATTAATATTAAACAAAAAAAATTAGAAAGCACCCAGCTGAAAGATTTTCGGAGTCAAATTCAAAAAAACAATACTCAATTAGTTAATGTTAATCAGGTTTGGGGCAATCAAACCTATTTTTACCCGGTATTAGAGAGGTTTTTTGCTTTGATTCCAAGTGAAATTTATTTGAAAAGCCTTAGTTTACAGAAGGTAAAAATTGCTGGTAGCCAACCGAGTAAAAATAAAAACTCTTCTAACAAGGAAGTCTCACAAGATGCTTTAATTCAAATTGGTGTGGAGGCTTTTGCTTTAAGCCGAGATTCTTTAGTGGGTTTTTTGGAAAAATTAAAAGTTGAGCCATCTTTTCAAGGAGTAGTTATCTCTAGTACGGCCTGGTTAAAACCTATCAAGATTGATTTTTCGTT
>JAPLWD010000105.1 GCA_026396775.1 Candidatus Gribaldobacteria bacterium | reverse complement strand
GCTTTAACCAAGAGGGTGGGCTAAAGTTCTTCCAAGTTAAGCTTAAATTCTTAAAAGCAGTTTTTTCGCGCTTGTTTTCTTCCACAGTTATCACCATACCTTTTTTGGTTTCAAACGATGGGATATTAACTGGTTTGCCATTAACCTTAAAATGCATATGGCTAACTAACTGTCTAGCTTCTGACCTTGATTTGGCAAACCCCAATCTAAAAACCACATTATCCAAACGGCTCTCTAAGGCTCTCACCAAAACCATCGTGGCATCATCCACCTTGCCTCTTCTATGCAAAACTTTTTTAACATAAGACCCAAATTGCTTGGCTCTCAAGCCATAATATTTTTGAAGTTTTTGCTTTTCGGCTAGTTGTTTGCCATATTCAGAAACATTTCCCCTGCCCCCTCTTTTCTTTTTGGGTCCAGGAGGAAATGGCCTTTTAACCATAGTGCACTTAGGAGACAAGCACTTCTCCCCCTTGAGCATTATTTTTTGGCCTAATCGGCGACAAATTTTACAAGTTTGATTCATATATATAAATTAGACTCTGCGAGGCTTTTTAGGCCGACAACCATTATGAGGTACTGGAGTAACATCTTTAATGGCTTCTACTTCAATCCCTTGGTTAACAATAGTTTTTAAGGCCGAATCTCTGCCACCGCCAATCCCCTTTAAGTAAACCTCCACTTGTTGAATTCTAAACTGACGAGCCGCCTGTACTATCGCTTGAGCCACTTGAGAAGAAGCAAAAGAAGTCCCCTTTTTAGTGCCTTTAAAGCCAATACTACCAGCTGATTTCCAAAACAAAACATTGCCCATTGAATCGGTTAAGCTAATAATCGTATTATTATAGGTAGCGTTAACATAAACCCTACCCTTTCCGAGGTTTCTAGAAGAGCTAGCTGAAGAACTCACTGCCCCCTTGGCAATATTTTTATCAACTTTCTCTCTTTCGGCGATTAACTCCTTTTCGTCTTTTTGAATAATACGTTTCTTTCCCATAGTAATTATTGATTACTTAATTGGGGCGGCTTTTTTACCAGAGCTAACTGTTCTTCTGGTATTACCCCTCACGGTTCTGGAATTCTTTTTAGTCTTTTGACCCCGAGCTGGCAAGCCTTTGGTATGCCGAGAACCTCGCCAACATTTTATTTCTTTCAAGCGTTTAATATTCGCCACCACATCTCTTCTTAAATCACCTTCTATCTTATATTTGCTTTCAATAATTTTTCTTAAATCTCCTGATTCTTTTTCGGTTAAGTCCTTAGCTTTTTTAGCAGGATTAATCTCTGCCTCCTTTAAAATTCTTAAAGCTAAAACATTGCCAATTCCATAGATATAGGTAACGGCAATCGCAATTTGTTTATTATCTGGGATATTTATTCCGGCAATACGTGGCATAGTTTATATAAAAAATTAAGCTCCCTGTCTTTGCTTGTGTTTTGGAGTTTCACAAATAACATAAATTCGCCCTTTCCGACGGACAAACTTACAACGATTACAAATTTTCTTAACTGATGGTCTAACTTTCATAAAATTTTAATAAAAAAACATCCTCCTGTTCATCCTTTTTTTGTAACAGGATTATTTGAGCCTATAAG
>JAPLWD010000114.1 GCA_026396775.1 Candidatus Gribaldobacteria bacterium | reverse complement strand
GTCGTTCATTGTGATAGTCATATACCCCAATGATAATGATTCACACACTAACGCACAAATGGGCCAGTTCAGGCTCATTTTGCGTTAGAAAGGGGTTTCATTTCACACGCATTCTGTATTATACAAGACTTCGCATTGCTTTTTATAATAAAATCCCTAATATAGAAAACGACACACCAGCGAATGTAATTTACTGCTAAGTAGGTTATTGCTGGGGGATGTCATTCAAATTTACAAACCGTTCTTTACTATCAAGGAGGGCGCCATGAGCTTAATATTCGCGGTTATTATGCCGTTGATTACAATTGATCCCCCAAAGGTCAAAGGCTCTAATCTAACAGCCCTCAAAAAGAATCATTTCCAATATCATTTGGGAATGCCATTCTGCTATAACCAGGCTGTTAGGCTGTGCCTGATCGTATTAGCCGAACGATGAAAATCTAAAAGAGGGTTAGGCATAAAATGAGATTTTGCTAGATGTTCTCGGCATTCCGACATTTAGCCCCTTGGCTGGAGCCTAAAAATCTAAATTTTGTAAAACAAAAATGTGACCTTATAAGGTCTTTGAATATTCTTGTAAAGACATATTTTAGATTTTTCAGAATTATAGCTCCCACATACAAAGAGGGTCAGATCTCTTTATACACGTAATTGGTTGTTAGGCATACCCATTACGTGTTTTTATTTACTTTAATAAGGACTTCACTTTGTCTTTTCAGATACGAATAATTTTTTCGAATCAAATTAATAATAAAAAATATGTCATTAAGCCAAGAAGCAATTGATAGGTATAAACAAATTTACAAAAAGAATTTCGGAGAAGAAATTTCTGACGAACAAGCAAGAGAAGAAGGAGAAAGTTTAATCTCTTTATTCAAAGTAATCTATCGCCCTCTTCCTAGTAAAAATAATGGAGATGAAGCAAAATAATTGTTAAGGTTCTCGGAATTAGTTAAAAGAGGGGATTAATGGATAAATTGTTTCAAGGGAGCAACTCGCTGTGCAACATAGATACAATGTTCTAATAGCATTTAATTCGGACAGGGTACATTCAATAAGTAATTGCAACACCTGTTTTTTTAAATAATACTTCCAGAGGCGTTCTGCCTCCGAATCTTTTTCTCGGCCTTGTGTTAAGCAGATATTCAACTTTTTGTATCTGTTCATCAGTTACTTTTGCAAAGTCAGTTTTCTTTGGAAAATATCTTCGCACAAGTCCATTAAGATTTTCATTTGATCCCCGCTCGTATGATGAATAGGCATGAGCAAAGTACACTTTTAAATTCAATTGTTTTTCGATATTTTCCCAGCCCATGTTTTCAGTACCGCGATCTCGAGTTAAGGTTTTTACCAATTCAGAAGGTAGAACCTTTAATTTTTCACATACAACGCGAGTTGATTCTTCGCTGGCTCCGCTGTTCATTTTTCCCAGAAATACCACTCCTGTGCTTCGTTCGTTAATAGATTTAATTCTTACAAGGCTCTGTCTTGATGATATTGTATCGTCTTCAAAATGTCCAACTTCTTTTCTTATTTTCACAATAGCAGGCCTGTTTTCAATAGATGGAAGCCTGAAGTCTCGTTCCGCCCTTTTACTCTGGCGAAACCCCTTTTTTTGTCTGCGCTGGTGGCGTCTAGCCAGATATGGCCGCAAGTCCTCGCATCCTTTTTTAACATTCCCATTATCTCCCCGTTTAACTTGCGCATAAACATATTGGTAAACTGCTTCATACGAGATATTTTGTCCTTTATGTTCTATGGGCAAACGCAAAGATATTTGTTCGGGAGACCAGCCCAGCTTTAATTTTTCAACAGCATAGTCGCGTATTAAATCGTTCTTAAGGCGAGTTGTTTTTTTACCAAAGCGTCTATCTAACACTTTTTGATGGTGAAAGTAGGCCGTGTATTTTCCATTACCTCTCCGCGGTCTGCCGGCAATTTCCCTGATTACCGACGAAGCGCTACGTCCATTACCAAGATATTTTGCAATAGCTCGGAAGCTACACCCTTCACGGTACTTAATCTCTATCCGTATCCTGTCTTCAAGATTGAATTGTTTAAAATGATGTTGTTTCCCCTTGATTTTCTTGTGGTTTCTTTTTCCCATAGTGCCCATATTCTACCACAAGTGTTGCAATTGATTGTTGAACTCAGGCAGCATGCACTTGACAAAAACTTAAATAAGTATATATGATATACTTAGGACTTGATAGCTAGAAATTAGCATATTTGCATAAGGGGGTGCTAACAATGCAATATGGACTAGTAATTCTTAAACCAGACTCTATAAGGGACAGTTTGGAAAATGACATTATCGGATGTCTTGAGGAAAGGGGTTTAGAAATAGTATGGAAAGAATACTGGCAAATAAGGCCGGAAATCGTCCAAATGATTTATCCAAAGGAAGCGGTGGATCCAATTTACTCTTCGAGAGTT
>JAPLWD010000001.1 GCA_026396775.1 Candidatus Gribaldobacteria bacterium | reverse complement strand
TGAGGGGAGATTTAAGATACTTATTAGATGAGTATTTAAGTGAAAGCCGGATTAAGCAAGGAGGGATTTTTAATTGGGCAGTCATTAAAGCGGAAAAAGGAAAGTTTTTACAAAATAAAATTGACTATACTGATCACCTTTGGCTTTTAATCGTGTTTGAAATGTGGCGGGAAAGGTGGTATCATTAAAAATTAAAAAATAAATCTATGAAAAAAGCGCTTATTACAGGGATAACAGGGCAAGATGGATCGTATTTAACTGAATTTTTATTGGCCAAAGGTTATGAGGTCCATGGCATTAAAAGGCGGTCATCTTCTTTTAATACTGATCGTTTAGATCATTTATATCAAGATCCCCATTCAAAAGATCGGCGTTTTGTTTTGCATTATGGCGATACTACCGATTCAACTAACTTGATTAGTATTTTACAACAAGTACAACCTGATGAAGTTTATAATTTAGCGGCTCAAAGCCATGTGCATGTTTCTTTTGAAATGCCTGAATACACAGCCAACGCCGATGCTTTGGGCACTTTAAGAATGTTGGAGGCGATTAGAATTTTAGGCTTGGAAAAAAGAACTAAGTTTTATCAGGCTTCAACCAGCGAATTGTTTGCGGGCAAAATTGGGCAAGGTCCTCAAAACGAAAATACTCCTTTTGCCCCCAGAAGTCCTTACGCCACAGCCAAACTTTATGCTTATTGGATTGTTGAAAATTATAAAGAAGCGTATGGAATTTTTGCCTGCAACGGTATTCTGTTTAACCACGAGGGTCCTAGGCGTGGAGAGACTTTTGTGACTAGAAAAATTACCATGGCAGTGGCTCGGATTAGCTTGGGCCTTCAAGAAAAGTTGTATTTGGGTAACTTGAATAATTTAAGGGATTGGGGGCATGCTCGAGATTATGTTGAAGCGATGTGGCTAATGTTACAACAAGAGCAACCGGAAAATTTTGTGATCGCCACTGGCCAGCAACATGCTGTTAGAGAGTTTTGCGAGAAAGCTTTCCATGAGGTTGGAATTGAGCTTGAATGGGAGGGGCAGGGTGTTAATGAGAAGGGAATCGATAAAAAAACCAGAAAGATTGTGATTGAAATAGATCAAAAATATTTTAGGCCGTTGGAGGTAGAGTCGCTTTTGGGGGATGCCAGTAAAGCCAAGAATAAATTAGGGTGGTCGCCTAAGATTACTTTTGAGACTTTAGTTAAAGAAATGGTGGCTTCGGATTTAGAGCTAGCCAGCCGAGATATTCACTTGGAAAAAGGTGGGTTTTTAATCAAGAATAAATGTGAGTAGCTTGAATATGTACTTCGTTTTTACGGAAATTATTTTTCCTTTAGTGTTGTCTCTTTTAATCTTAATCCCCGCTGGGTTAGCGGGGCTTTTTGTCATTCAAAAAGTTTTAAAGATAAAACTAGAAAGGAACTTACTGATTTCTTTGTCAACTGTTTTAGGGTATGCAATAGTGGCAGGTTTGGTTGTTGCAGTAACAACCCTTAAAATTTTTTCTATTTGGTTTTTCGGATTTTTATTCTTGCTCGTGTTATTATTTAACAGAAAAGAACTAGCCAAGGCTTTTATTGAATTTAAAAAAGTTTTTTTAGCCTTATCTTCTTGGAAGAAAACTGATTTATTTTTACTATTTGGTATTGGAATCTTTTTTTTATTTTATTTATTAACAGCTCTTTCTCCGCCTTTTCAGTGTGATGAGTTGGCCTATCATATACCAGAGAGTATCAAAATAATTCAAGAAGGAATTTTTAGCTTGGGTGGGGTTTTAGATATCTGTGGCAATTACCCTTTATTGATGGAATCTTTGTATGGGTTACTATTTAAAATTGGAGGATACAGTTTGGTGCATTTAATTCATTACCAAATTGTTTTAGCTACCTTATTAGGGCTTTATGCTGTTGGGTCAAAAAAGTTTTCTAGAAGGGCAGGGTTACTTTTTGTTTTGTTGTGTTTTACTTTGTATGAATTTTTCATGAATTCTGTTTCGGGGTATATCGATGCGGCTTCAGCTTGCTTTGAAATTTTAGCTGTTTTGATATTTTTAGATATAAATATTAATAACAAGGCCGACAGGAATAAACTAGTTTTAAGCGGAATTTTATTTGGTGTAGCACTTTCTATCAAATCAACGGTTCTTTATAGTCTCTTGGCGATACTAATTATTGGTTTTTTAAAATTTCTAAAAAGTGAGAATAAAAAACAAGTTTTAGCGATGTTTTTTTGGTTTATAGCCTCCTTTGTTTTGGTTGGCTGTTTTTGGTATTTAAAAACTTGGATTATGGCAGGAAATCCGCTTTATCCTTTTTTGGGCGAAGGTAGTCAGAGCCAAGATATAGTACCTACATTGGCGGTTCAGGGTAGAGGAGGCTTACAGTTGTTTGGTGAAGGGGTGCTAAGAGTTTTCAAAACTCCTTTGCAATTTTTAGAGCCGTATTATATTTTAAGCTTTTTGGCTTTTTTGACTTTGCCGTTTTTGGTTTTTGTTAAAAAAGAGAAAAAATGGATTGTTTCTTTATTGTTTTTTGTTCTGGTTTATTTTTCTTTATGGGGGCTAACAACT
>JAPLWD010000053.1 GCA_026396775.1 Candidatus Gribaldobacteria bacterium | reverse complement strand
TAGATTTGTTTTCTTTTCACGAGGAAGCTCCTGGAATGCCCTTTTTTAATCCCAAGGGCGCGATTGTTTACCAAGAACTGCAAAACTTTTGGCAAGAGGCTCAAAAAGAATTTGATTATGACTATATTCTATGCCCCTCAATGCTAGATGTAAGTATTTGGAAAAAATCCGGCCACTGGGATCATTATAAAGATGATATGTTTTTCATCCCAGCCGATGAAAAAGGTGGCCGAGAGTTTGCCCTTAGACCTATGGACTGCCCCGGATCAATTCTAGTTTACAACAATTCGCCCAAGTCCTACCGTGATTTGCCCCTAAGATACGCGGAACCAGGCCTTATTACCAGAAAAGAAAAGTCAGGTCAATTAGGCGGGCTTTTAAGAGTACAACAGTTTAAGCAAGATGACGCCCATATCTTTTTAACCGAAGAGCAGATTGCCAATGAAATTAAAAGCATCATCAAATTAGTTGATAAAATTTATAAACCTTTTGGTTTAGAGTACAAGGCCTTTTTATCCACCAGGCCGGATGATTTCATGGGTGAGATTAAGGTATGGGATAAAGCCGAAAAAGAGTTGACCAAGGTTCTACACGAGGTTTATGGTGATAACTATGGCTTAAAAGAAAAGGATGGCGCTTTTTATGGGCCAAAAATTGATTATCAACTCAAAGATTGCTTAGGGCGAACTTGGCAATGCGCCACCATTCAACTAGATTTTCAAATGCCGTTAAAGTTTGATTGCCAATATATTGATAATGCGGGCCAAGAAAGTGTTCCCGTAATGATTCATCGCACTATTATGGGGTCTTTCGAACGGTTTATGGGTATTTTAATTGAGCATTACGCAGGGGCTTTTCCGGTGTGGCTCTCCCCTATTCAAGTGGCCATTTTGCCAATTTCGGAAAAACAAAACGAATACGCCCAAGAGGTTGCTAAAACCTTAAAAGAGCGTAGCCTTAGAGTACAGGTTGTTTTAGAGAACGAAACCCTCAACAAAAAGATCCGAGGCGCCCAAACCCAAAAAATCCCCTATATTTTGGTTGTGGGCGACAAAGAAATGCAAGCCAAATCGGTTTCGGTGAGAAAGAAAAACGAGGATTTAGGGGTTTTAAACCTAGACCAATTTTTAGAAAAAATCACCCAAGAAATTCAAGAAAAGGCCTAGCCCTAACATCCCCATTGTCATTGCGAGGAGTAAAGCCGAAGCGACGAAGCAATCTCGTTCTTTGAGATTGCCACGCTCCTTCCAGTCGCTCGCAATGACAGGAGGGTTTGTATATGAAAAAAATAATTGGTTTGGTAATTTTGGCTTTAGTTTTTATTTTAAGCACACAAGTTGGGCAGGCTCAAACTGGCAATCAACAATATCCCGAGATTACCACTATTAGCTGTGATGCTAGTGTTAAATGCCCAGATGTTTTGGGGTGCTATAATTTTCCAACCCTTGGTACTAAATGTGCCAAAGTTAATCCCTGTAGTTATTACCAATGTCCTGCCAATACTCAATGTTTGTTGGCTGAATCTATTCCTGCCCAAGTTAACTGCGGGGTTATTTCTGTTGCTAACAATCCAAATGCTAACACCCCAACCAATAGCGACATCACCCCTCAAAGTTTAGGTGTTAAAAATCAAAGTTTGTTACCTACTAGCCCCCTTTATTTTTTAAAAGAATGGTTGCGTGGTATTAAATTATTTTTTACTAGTAATCCTCTTAAAAAGGCAGAGCTTACTATGACTATCGCTTCAGAAAAATTGATTGAACTTAAAAATATCATCAGTAAAAATGCGCAAAATCTATCTACTATAACCAAGGCGGGTGAAAATTACCAAAAAGCCGTTGATGTGGTTAAAAACACAGCCATTACTATCAAAGATAAAGCCGAACAAAATCCTCAAGTTAACACTTTGTTGGGTAAACTCTTTCAACAACAAAATTCGCATACTCAACTTTTAAACGAATTACAAACCCAAGTAGCTTCAACTACTGCTCCGGTTATTATAGCCGCCAAAGAAAATAATTTGGTTGACTTTGAGGCGATAATGGAAAAAATCGGCAATAATGCCCAAATTCAAACAGCCAAGCAAAAAATTATTGATTTTAAAAACCAAACTGCTCAACCTAGTTCAAATAATAACAACCCAGTCATTCCAAATACCAACCCCGACACAATTGTTTCAACCACCACTTGTCCAACCTTAGTATCGCCCTCACCTGATTTTTGCCCTAATGGAGTTGTAGTGGCTAGTTACGATACTAAGGGTTGTTTAGCTAGCCCAAGGTTCGTTCCTAACCCAACTCCAACCACCACCTCCACGGGATGTGCTTGTACAATGGATTATAACCCGGTTTGTGGAAGCAACGGCGTAACTTTTAGTAACACTTGCCAAGCGAATTGTTCAGGCATTAGCATTAAATATGCAGGAGCCTGCCAAGTTGCCCCCAAACCCGTGCCTGTGGTTGGTGGCGACAAGGATATTCACGGTTGTATTCCTTCGGCTGGTTATTCGTGGTGCGGTGTTAAGAATAAATGTTTACGCATCTGGGAAGAAGACTGTCCTGTTAATGTCACTCCACCCCCAGGATCGAGCTACAACCCTAACTATAACTACAATTATAGCTACAACTACCAACCCAACACCTATGTTGGCTCTCCCCCACCCCGCTAATCTCCCCACCTGCCCCCGTCTTTCTTAAAGCTCGGGGGCTTTTCATTTCAATTATCTTGAGCTAAAGTATATAAGATTTTAAATTACGAAATGAGGCGAGGAAAGTTATTTTGGTGAACATTCGAACCCTGTTGGCATGGTCCCCGAGTACTCGAGGTGCAACAGGGGGAGAGTTTAGCCCAAAAGCCCGCTGGGGCTTTTGGGCGGTTCACAAAAATAACTTCCCGAGCCGCCTTGCCTTTCGTAATTTTGAAGTATGAAATACCATATTGTTACCTTTGGGTGCCAAGTCAATCACTCTGATAGTGAAAGAATTGCCAGCGTTTTAGAAACAATGGGCTATCAAAAAACTCTTAAAATTCAAGAGGCTGATTTGGTTGTTATTAATGCTTGTTCAGTTCGGCAGTCAGCCACCGATCGAATCTTAGGCCAAAAACCCAAAATTAAAAAAACTGCTCAAACTATTTTAACCGGCTGTCTTGTGGCTCAAGACAAAAAAAAGCTAACCTCACATTTTGACTTTATTCTAAATATTCAAGACCTTTCACAATGGCCTAAGATTATTACTAATTCAACACCCGCTATTCAGGCTAAGCCTAGTAAACTAAGTTGCAATTATTTAAAAATTCAGCCCAACTATCAAACTTGGCCTATAGCTTATGTGCCAATTTCTAGTGGCTGTAACAACTTTTGCGCTTATTGTTGCGTTCCATACACCCGAGGACGAGAAGTGTCTCGCAGTGCTAGTGAAATTGTTCGAGAAGTTAAAAATTTAATCCAGCAAAACTACAAAGAAATTTGGCTGTTAGGGCAAAATGTTAATTCTTATCGGTTTCAAAATACTAACTTTCCCAAGCTTTTAGAAAAAATCAACAAGCTTAAGGGCGATTTTTGGATTAGGTTCACTAGTCCTCACCCTAAAGACTTTTCTGATGAATT
>JAPLWD010000044.1 GCA_026396775.1 Candidatus Gribaldobacteria bacterium | reverse complement strand
CGAAGTAGCCTAACCTTTTCTTGGGAAAGTTTAGCTGGCGCTCAAAACGCTTTAAACAACCTGAAACACAAAATCTCCAACCTAGCTGTCAGTGGAACTAGCTTAACTAGTTCCAAAAAATACCAAACTGAATTTTTAAAATTTGTTAACGATGATTTAGATACTCCCAAGGCTTTAGCCTTAGCTTGGGAAATGTTAGATGATCAAAACTTAACTAGCTCTGAAAAATACGTCACCCTTCTAAATTTTGATAAAATTTTTGGGCTTAATCTAGACAAAATCGAACAAATAGAAATCCCTCAAACAGTTCTTGAATTAGCCAAACAAAGAAAGCAGTTCAGAGAATCCAAAAACTGGCAAAAATCCGACGAAATCAGAAAAGAAATTGAAAAGCTAGGCTTTCAAGTTCAAGACAGTGATAAAGACTCCGAAATACTCCCTTTAAACTAAAAAACAGAGGTTCTAGCTCTGCAAATTTTTCCCAAAAACACTACCCACCAAGCCTCCAACTTAGTGGGTTTTAGTTTGCCATTATTCAGATTTTACTGACACTAGCAAATAACCGTTAGAGATAGCCCATACGAAGAGACAGTTTTTACAATCCAAATCACAACCTTCACCGCAGATTGAATTGTTTCCCTGCCACTTTTCTAATAATCCAAAACTCTTTTCCTTATCAATCGAGCCATTCTCCCCCATAATAACTCCTTTCTAAAATTTTTAAATTTCAACCCTTTCTATTGTCTATCTTTTTTAGTTTAAGTCAACTCAAAAATCTGTGGAAAACTCCTACACACTTTGATATGGTTTTTCCACTCTTAATTTTCTATAAAATTAATTGAGCTGTAACTTATGTTTGTTACAGCTCAATATGTACTATAGTACTTTATCCCACCATTTCCTTGAGTATGGATAATACTTTCTTTTATTTTACATTTCTCAAGGTTTGGCAGTGGCACCGAAACTAAAAATCCAGAACCTCCGGGACGAAAGTAATCTGGTATTTTTAATTCCCGCTTTATACCAACAATTACCTTTTTTATTTCTAAGCCATCTCCTGAAAAAGGGAACAAGATTACTACCTGTGCCATTCTCTCGACTATGTTCACTGCTACTATATCAAGTTCCAACCAAATTATCTTGTGTTTTTCATATTTCACCGTAACCTTGCCCTTCTCTCCGACCATTCCATTTTTACCAGTTATATGTCTTTCGATTATCCCCTTTCGTATGCCAGGAAGATATTTCTGAATTGTTTGATATACAACGTCAAAAATATGACCATAGAGAAAATTATCTACTTCAACCAGTGAAGATATTCTCTTTTCTTTTTCAAAAATATCCTGTTCGCTTTTCCTTCTTACAAGAACTGCCAAACTGATCGCCTCCTTTGTTAAATAACTTTTTTATTGTTTATTAAGATGTTTCCATAAAAACTCGAAATAGTCAAATTCAAATTGACAGCCTTTTCTAGCCAGACTATAATGATGCCAAGCTAAAAATACCTCAAATAAAACCTATGTCCGACAATCAAAATAGAAATGACAGATTACCACCTCAAAATATTGAAGCCGAAAAATCTCTTTTGGGTTGTTTAATGATTGATCCTGACGCTATCAACAAGGTAGTGGATTTTTTGCAACCTCGCGATTTTTACAAAATTAATCATCAAAAAATTTTCCGCTCTATAATGGAGCTTTTTGAAAAACACGAGCCTTTAGATATTTTAAATATTTCCTCGCGCTTAAAAGTTAACAACGACCTAGAAGAAATTGGGGGCTCTAGTTATCTGTCCGACCTAATCAACTCCGTACCTACGGCCACCCATATTATTTCCTACGCCAAAACCGTGCAAGAAAAAAGAATTTTAAGGGATTTAATCACCGCTGGTCAAGATATTGAATCTTTGGCGTATCAAGAAGCCGAAGATGTTGATTTTTTAGTTGATCAAGCCGAAAAAAAGATTTTCAGCGTGGCTCAAAAATCGCTCACTCAAGTTTTTACCCCTATTCGCGACACCCTCGAAGAAACCTTTAAAAGAATTGACGAGCTTTCTAAGCTTAAAGGAGCCTTAAGAGGTGTGCCCACCGGCTTTACCGCTTTAGACAACCTCTTAGCCGGCCTCCAAAAATCCGACCTAATCATTTTAGCTGCCAGGCCAAGTCTCGGAAAAAGTTCCTTGGCCATTGATATAGCTCGAAATGTGGCTTGTAATTATAAAATTCCGGTCGGCCTTTTCAGTTTAGAAATGTCTAAGGATCAAATTGTTGATCGGTTGGTAGCCTCGCAAGCTAATATTGACTTATGGAAGTTAAGAACTGGTCGTTTGTCCGATCAAGGGCCAGATAACGACTTTGAACGGATTCAACAAACTATGGCGGTTTTAGCCGAAGCCCCAATTTTTATTGACGATGTTTCTTCGAGTAATGTTTTGCAAATGCGAGCTATGGCCAGAAGATTAGCCTCTGATCAAGGCTTAGGTTTATTAATAATTGACTACTTGCAACTAATGGAATCACGCACTCAAAACCCCAATGTTGTTCAACAAGTAGCTGAAAATTCTAAAGCTTTAAAATCGTTAGCTAAAGAATTAAACATTCCTGTACTGGTTTTGTCCCAACTGTCTCGAGCAGTTGAACAACGCATCCCCCAAATCCCCCGCCTCTCCGACCTCCGCGATTCGGGTTGCTTACTGGGCGACACTTTAATAACCAGAGCCGACACTGGCGAACGCATTCAAATCAAAGACTTAGTTGGTCAAACCAATATACCAGTGCATAGCTTAGACGAAAACTGGCAAATCAAAGAAAAACTTATTTCTAAGGTTTTTTCCAGTGGAAGAAAAATAATTTACGAGTTAAAAACCCGCAGTGGCTTTAGTATTAAAGCTTCAGCCAACCATCCTTTTAAAACCATTGATGGCTGGATTAGGCTTGACCAACTCAAAATCGGCGAACGTATCGCCACCCCCGCCGAATTAAATCTAAGTCGCGTCCAAAACAATCTTTCGG
>JAPLWD010000101.1 GCA_026396775.1 Candidatus Gribaldobacteria bacterium | reverse complement strand
CCGTTAGGATCAGAAAATCCCCAGGGTCCGCAAACGTCCATGTCATCAGTAAAAAGATCGCTGGCTGTGGCTAGAACGTAAGTAGGTTTTGGATAACCCATAGCAAAGAGCGCCAAATCCATCACGTGAATAGATAGGTCTATAATCGGTCCGCCACCACTCATTCCCTTTTGGGTAAACCAACTGCCCCTGCCGGGTATTCCATTTCTGCGCACCCATTCCGCCTGTGCAGTAACGATCTCACCTAGATCGCCTGCCTGGGCATTGTCCAATACACCAATATTTCGCCAAAGCCACTGCGCTTCTGGACGAAAACGGTTATTGAACTGCCAGACAAGCTTAATACCGGAAGATTCAGCTGCGCTGATCATCTCCGCAACTTCGGCTGCATTCATAGCCGGAGGTTTCTCACAGAGAATGTTTGTCTTTTTTTCGGCGCAAGCAATCACTACGGAATTATGCTGAACATTGGGAACGCACACGGAAACCATATCAAGACCCGCGTCCAACAGAGATTCCTTGCTGGGATAAAGTTGTTTCCCGGAAAAACCTGCTGGTCCCAATGTATTTACGCATCTCTCCCGCGACTCGGCTGACGGGTCATAAACACCCACAAACTCAACATCAGAATGACTCTTGTAAACTGGCCAATGAAAATTCATAAATACCCCGCCAGACCCAAAAGCGCCAACTCTCAATTTTTTACCCATTTCTTTTCTCCTTGTTTTTGATCAAAAGTTAATTAGCAAAGACACAAAAAAATAAATTCAGTACTCTCCTCCTTTCGTTATTAAATTGAAAAGACTGGTTAAGTATCCAGCCTGTTGTGTACTCCAATGGCTTTATTTAACTAAACTAATCCCCTCTTGTCAAGTTGAAAAGGTCGGTATAACACAAAACCCCTACTTTGGGCAGGGGTTTTGTAGTCAATGAATTAAACTATTTCAATTCAACTTTGGCTCCGGCGGCTTCAAATTTCTTTTTGATTTCTTCAGCTTCTTCTTTTTTAGCACCTTCTTTCACAACTTGAGGCTCTTTTTCAGAAGCGTCTACTAAATCTTTTGATTCTTTTAAGCCTTTTTGAGTTAAATCACGCACTACTTTAATCACTTCAATTTTTTTGGCTCCAGGTGCAGTTAAAACTACATCGTAAGATGATTTTTCTTCAACGGCTTCAGCGACTACAGCTGTTGGCATAGCCATCATTGGGGCTTGAGCCGACACACCAAATTTGTTCTCTAAAACTTTCACTAATTCCGAAAGATCCAAAACCGACATTTTAGAAATTTCGTCGACAATTTTCTCAAACTTTTTAGGAACCTCCACAATTTCTTTTTCGTCTGCCATAAGATTTATCTTAAATTGTTAGTTTAAATAATTTTTGATATTAAAAGTTATTTAAATTAACAGAATAGTTATTTTTTACTGATAGCGTCAACAACATTCACTAAGCCTCTAAGATTGCCTTGCAAAACATTTACAAGCCCCGAGATAGGAGCCTGCAAAGTGCCAACCAATTGGCCCAAAAGCTGTTGCTTAGATGGCAGTTGAGCCAAAGCGGTTACTTGGGTATTTGAATAAAAATCATTGCCCAACATCGCTCCCAAAATCTTAAACTTTTTATTGGTTTTGCCAAAATTCCAGCAGAGTTTGGCAGGAGCCACCTCATCGGCGATACCAAAGGCTAAAGCCATTTGGCCTTTAAATTCTTCAATTTTTTGAGCTAAGGCTGGTTGTTTGGTGCTTTCTAGCATTTTTGTAACCAAGGTTTTTTTAACCACCCTTAAGCTACAACCTTGATCTTTTAAATCATCTCTTAATTTAAAAAATGATTTTGAATCAACCCCCGAAAAGTCCACCATCACCACCGATTTTTGCTCTTTCATTTGCTGGCCTAGGTCAGTAATAATGATTTTTTTTTGTTCTTTTGTTTTTGCCATTTTTTTTATTGAGTTATTATTTTTCGACTTTTATCGTTTGAGGCATAAAAAAATGCCTATGAGTTCCATAGACAAACGATAAGCCCACACAAGGTGATTATATTAGTTCGTTCCGTTCGGCAGGGTTTATATGAACCGCTTTCGCATAAAGCTTTAGCGAGTCAAACCTGCTATCTATGGAGATATTTTTAATATACCCCACTCCCCTCTTTTTTGCAACTCCCCTACTCGATACTTAATGTAAAATAATACCCCTGTTTCAAGCTCATACTTTTAAGATAAGTACAGATTGAAACAGGGGTATATAGAAAGGCTTTAGATCCAGGCGAGAGCCTGTAAAAGAGTTCGGATTTTATTGTTACACGAGGTTAAATTTTCTCCGCCAAGAATAACAATCTTCGATTTAATGTCGGGGCCATCTGGTCCAAAGAAAAACATTAATGGCGATTTTCCCTTTCGCGGACAAATAACGATTGGCTTCCGATCGCAGGGTCCATCGCCCCGAAATTCCGTATCCCTGATTAATAGATTAGTTTTTTGGGGTAATAACTCGCAATCTATAACTGCCAACATCATAATTTCACAACTGCCAGCCCCTGGCTCTGTAGTTAGAATAACTGGCTGTCCGTTTATTCGATCCCCCAGATTAGAGTTAGATTTAATCCGAAGGTAGTAATAACAAGGGAAGCCATGATGCAGTCTGTTCCATATCTTCTCCTGCTCCCTAGTAACCAGGGAATTCCATGGAGTTAAGTCTTCATACAAATCAAACCCCACCCAACCAAAATCTTTGTTATACAGTCCAATTTCAGCTAACTCAGGTAGCGCATTAGCAAAAACGTCAAGATTTTCCCCAACCCCCATTGGCGGGTCGGGCGTTTCAAAGGTGTTTGGCGCTTCCCAATCACGAAAAACACACAGCAATCCCTCTGGACCGAATTCTCCGTATTTTTCTTTAACCCGATCAAGTATTTTGTCATCAACCCATTTCAAAAGTTTGAAAACATCGGTGACATAAATCCCCCCACCAGACCCATAACGCGCCTTTGTCTCAAATGTAGTCTTAGGGATACGCTCTTGGATTTTTAGGAGCTCGCCATACTTCACACCACCTATTTCGTTCCATTGTTTTGGGCGAGGCATATCAATTTGGCTCAAATTAATAAAGTTCGCCTCGATGTTCCCTTTCCTATCGATGTTTCCAGTTAGGTCTCCGATAACGTACATAACTATTCCTCCTTATTGGAATATAGTCCATGGTTTCCATTAGCTGTAAATAAAAACAGCAAACGCTTTGCTGGCTCTATCTAACAACTTTATTTACGATTTGTCAACTTTTTTATATTTTGTCATTGCGAAGCTCCGTCTGCTGACGGAGTTCCTCACAATGACAGTAGGATGCCGGACTAACTATATTTCACCAAGCACATTTAAAATTGTTTCGGCTAGCTTGCGGGCTTGGGTGGGGCTGTTGGCAGTAATAATTTGGCCATCAGCCACCAAGGGTTCTTCTGTGTATATGCAACCAGTGTCTTTTAGCATCTTAACTGCTTTGTTATCTAAGCCATTTGTCCACACTGTTGCTTTTTTACCTGTTAAAATTTTAGCTAAAGCTAACAAGGCAGGGGCAATTGAAACAGCCCCAATCACCTTGTTGAGCCTAAAAGCCTCTTGGGCTATTCTTTGAAAATCAGCATTTTCTAACAAAAATCCCATTCCAGATCCGCCTACAAAAAATAAGGCCTTATAATCAGCTACTTTAACTTGGCTAGCTGGTGAGTCAATTTTAATCACTCCGCCAAAGGTTCCAAGCCCATCCCCTATTCTTTCGGAAATGGTATCCACGCCAAAACCAGCTGTTTCAAAAACGCTTTTGGGAATAAAATATTCTTCGTCTTGAAAATCTTGTTGTGCCACAATTATTCCAATTTTTTGATTTTTATTGATCATATTTGCTCCAGTGAATTTGCCGATTGGCATTTTGTTCGGCTAAAGTTTTGCTATACAAAACCGTGCCATCGGGTTTAGACATATAAAACCAATATGGGGTTTTGTGGTAATCAATTGCTGCTTTAATGCTGTTAATTCCAGGATTGCAAATTGGCCCCTTGGGTAAACCTTTGTGCTTATAAGTGTTATAAGGTGAATCAGTGGCTAAATCTTTTTTGGTTAATTCCATACTGTATCGGCCGGTAAAATAGGCTAAAGTGGCATCCACTTGCAACGGCCAACCTTCTTCAATTCTTTTCCACAAAATGCCCGCCACAATTTGCTTGTCACTATAAAGCATTACTTCCTTTTCTAAAATAGAGGCCATCGTAATAATTTCAAAGTAGGTTTTCTTTTGGTCGGCAATTTGTTTTCTAATTTCGGGGGTTAGTTTATTATCAAAATTATGCAAGGTCGTTTGAATAATTTCAACCGCACTAGCATCAGCTCTAATATCATAAGTATCAGGAAAGATATAGCCCTCCAGCCCAACATCCTTGGGTTTATCAGTTAAAAAGGGAAATTGCTCGGTAAAGTCTACTGTTTTAGTGGTGGTGGTAAAGTCTAAAGCCGAAATCAATTGTTTATTTTTTAATTCTTTGGCAATATCTTGAATGCTCCAGCCTTCTTGAACTCTCACTCTTTCTTTAATAAATTCGCCTCGGGCAATTTTATCTAGCATTTGAGCCACGCTAAATGAGGGCGAAAGTTCATATTTACCGGGTTGAATTTTTTTGTACTTGCTAGTGTAAATGCCGTATAAATCAAAAAACCATTTAGATTTGATTAGCTTGTTTTGCTCTAAATGCAAAGCAATATCCAAAAATCGTTCGCCTTTTTTAATCTCAAAAATTTTACCAGCATAAGTAATTTGAGAAGAAAAATAAATACCCCAAATTAGCCAAATCGCTATTAAGCCTAAAGTCAACAGACAGCCAGTTACAATAAGACTTTTTTTGAGCAGTATTTTCATATTAGGTTGTGGTATCGCCCATAGATGATTTTTTCAGAATAATTTTGTAAATGCTTTCTAAAAAGTCGCCTCCAGCATAGCCAATAATAAAGCTTAAAGCCGGCGTGAAAAATCCCTCCAAAGTTAGCCCCACTTCTTTAAGCGAAAGTGAGGCCATTAAGCCAATTACACCAGAAATAAACGACATCATTAAAAAGTATTTTAAATCAAAAGGAACTTGTTTATACGAGAGTTGGTGTTTTAAAAAACCCACCAATCCCCTTACCACTCCCCCAAAAAAACCGGCAATTAGCACGGCAATATAAAAATATGGCATATTGTTTTGATATTATTTAGGTGCTCCTTGAGTTAGCAGAAACACTGCAATGATAAAAAAAGTTATCACTACCACAAAATCAATAATTTTCATTATTGTTGACATAGTTTTTAAAATTATTTTCTTACCTCTATAATAACCTTTTGCAACTTTTTTGCAATAAAAAAAATTCGCGAGCCGTTCCGACCCGCGATAATATGACAGGGATTTTATTTTAACCGAGATCCCCTCCCCACCAAAGTTCGTCAAAGCGAGAATTTTTGCAGGGTGTAACTGTTATAACTATTTCATCATTGGGCTTATCTTCCTCATTAGACAGACTAAGCCCTGGCCCATGTAATATGCTATCCATAAGATCGCTTATTTGGTCACCATCTTTTTCATACTTTTTGCGTAGTTCAGTTAAAAAATTTATTTGTTCTGGGCTAATCTGAGCAATTGTGTTTTCCATTATTCATCCCCCTATGTATTTTGTATTATTCACTTTTGTGACGACCGTCATCAATTTGAATAATTTTTTTGACCTTGTCGTCT
>JAPLWD010000017.1:458-1882 GCA_026396775.1 Candidatus Gribaldobacteria bacterium | reverse complement strand
GCTGATTAAAACCGAGGAGGGCGAGTTTGTTTGGCTAAAGCCAGAAGAAATTATTAAGCAGGATTTATTCCCGTCGGTTAAGCAGGTAATCGCTAACATATTAAACCCCAATGACTCAACCATTTTTGCCACCTTTGAATACGACGAAAACGGCCAGATAATTGAATCAACTAAAATAATCAATCAATGCAAGAATTAACTAAAAAAATATTGCAGTTGTTAGTTTTTGTTTTGCGGGCTAAAAGTTTATTTTGCCTTCTCATTCCATTTGGTTTGCGTTTTTTTATGGACGCTAGTTTTGAGAATTATGCTTGGATAATCAGTGGCCCTTATTTTTTTGGCAGTTTGGGCAGTACCCCGTTTTTTCTGTTTTTTTTCTTTTAGTCTTTTTGTATTAAGCCTAGTATTATTTTTAACCGCTAGGATTATCAATAAAGCCATAAAATAAAAATTATGAAGATATTTTTAGCTTATAAATTTGGTGGCGAAGATCTACAAGAACTAACTGAAACTTTGGGAAAGATTTTGGCTGTTTTACGTTCAAAGGGGCATACGGTTTATTGTTCCATTGAAGATGAGCAATCTTTTCAGGAAAATAAAAAGACTAAACTGGAGATTTTACAGCACGCTTTTGGCAAACTTGACGAAAGTGATTTAATCTTGGCTTTTGTGCGGTCAAGCGAAAAGAGTGAAGGAATGCTTTTGGAAATTGGCTATATGTTAGCTAAGGGAAAGCCATTGGCTTTAGCTTTACAGCAGGGAGTCAAAACAAATTTTATTCAAGAATTAGCCAATCCTCTTATTAAGTTTGAGTCGGTGGATGATTTATACGAAAAACTGCAAAACATTAACTTTTAAGCAATTGACTATGGCGCAACAGGATAATATAGAAATAGAAATACAGGTTCAGGTGGAGAAAATCGAGCCTTTGGTGGAGTTTTTGAAAACCAAGGGTAAATTTCAGGCTAAGCATCGCCAGGTTGATGAGTATTTTACTCCGACTCATCGTAACTTTTTAGGTGTGCGACCAGCAATTGAGTGGCTCCGCTTGCGAAATAGTGACGGAGTTTTTTGGGTTAACTATAAGTATTGGCATACTGATGAAACGGGCCGAAGCCATTATGCTGATGAATTTGAAACTAAAATTGAAAGTTCAGAACAATTAAGAAAGATTTTTATGGCTTTAGATATTAAGCCGTTAATAACTGTTGATAAAGAAAGGGAAATCTGGTTGTACAAGAATTATGAGGTAGCTTTAGATACAATCAAGGGCTTAGGCGATTTTGTGGAGGTTGAATATAAGGCTAACAGCCAAAACCTTGACCCTCAACAAGTTACTGCTGAGATGATTAAGTTTTTAAAAGATTTGGGTTGTGGAACTATTAAAAGAAATTATGCGGGTTATCCGTTTATCTTGCTTTATC
>JAPLWD010000017.1:0-426 GCA_026396775.1 Candidatus Gribaldobacteria bacterium | reverse complement strand
AACAAAACAGTGTCAGACATATGTCTGACACTGTTTTGTTTTTTTAGGATTTAAAATTTTAGTCTAGGACTTCCATTATGGTGTATCTGGCGCCAAAGTTTAAGGCGTCTTGTTTGGAAAAGAAGAATAAATCTACATTGTCGCCACTTAGCCTCCAATGCATCCGATCTTCAACGGTAAAAATTTTATTGGGAAATAATTTTGGAAATCTTACTTTAGTACCAAAGGGTAATAAGTTGTTGGCGATGATGCCTTCTCTCACAACACTACCTGAAGCGGTGATAAAGGGGGTATCGTCAGTTTCTTCTATAGAGGGAGAATAGGCCGTGGCAATGACATTAATTTTTTGGACTTGTTGTTTGTGATTAATCGTGGAAGTAGGTAATAGAGTGGATTGTTGCACAATCGCTAATCCAGAAAATGACT
>JAPLWD010000011.1 GCA_026396775.1 Candidatus Gribaldobacteria bacterium | reverse complement strand
TTTAAAAATACCATTATTATTATGACCTCAAATGTAGGCTCGGATTTGATTGCTCAACGAAAACCTTTGGGCTTTGAAATGAAAGCCTCTGACCAGCCGATGCCTTCTAAGGAAGAAATTAGATCCAAGGTTTTTGACGCCTTAAAAGAAGCCTTTAAACCAGAGTTTTTAAATCGCATTGACGAAATTATTTTGTTTGATTATTTAGGGCAAAAAGAAATTAAACAGATTGTGGATTTAGAGCTTAAAAAAGTAACCAAAAGATTAGAAAAAGCCAAGGGCATTAAAATTAATTTTGACCCAGCTTTAAAATTAGATCTAGCCACTAAGGGGTTTGACCCAAATTTGGGGGCTCGCCCTTTGAAAAGAGTTATCCAAAAGATGATTTTGGATTTACTATCTTTGCAAATTATTGCAGGAGATATTGTAGAGGGCGATGGTATTTCAGCTACCCTACTTGATGGTAAGGCGGTTTTTAATACTACCAAAAAAGCCGTGAGTCGTAAGCGAAAAACTAAATAATATGAAAATAATTCTACGAATTGTTTGTTTCGTTGTATTAGGAGTTTTGGGTGGGTTTTTATTTGAGCTTTTGCTCTTTCCTTTAATTGTGGCTCAACCTGGGATTGATCAATGGCCACTTTTTAAAAATTTATCACGAAATGTTGTTAATTATCCAACCGAAAAAATTATTAGTCAAGAGGGGGATAGTTTAAAAACGGCCATTAAACAAGCGATTGAAACGGTGGTGGTGGTTGGGAAAAGGGGTGGCATTAATGGGTCGGGGTTTGCTTTAACTTCGGATGGCCTTTTGGTTTTAGACACAGCTTTAGTGCCTTATGGAGCTAGTAGTTTATTAGTTGATAATCAAGTAATAAATTTTAAATTTTTAACTGTAGATTTAAAGAAAGGCTTAACCTTAATTAGGCTAGAAAACAAAAACTTTAAAACAACCAGCTTGTTAGATAATGAAAATATTGAAGTGGGAGAAAAGATTTTTGTTTTGAAAAAAGTTTTTTCCACAGCCACTTCTTCGGCTCTGGTTAATTTAGATAATCAGGCGTCACTTAGCTCTTTGCAGTTTTCAAAAATTGCCAACGAGGGCATTGTAAAAAGTAAGGGGGATAATTTAGAAACCAATATTAAGGAGGAACTTGGTTTTGGAATAGCCCCAGCCTTTAATTTTAAGGGGGATTTTGTGGGGATGGCTCGCTTGGACAATAAAGGTTATTTAGTAATTATTCCAGCTGATACCATCAGAATCTTAGCTGAAAAACCCTAAACCTATGAATGTTTCAGTTATTATCCCCGCTTACAACGAAGAGAAATTGCTTGGTCGTTGTTTAAAATCCTTAGTTGAAGCTAAGTTACCTAATGAAATGCAACGGGAAATTATTGTGATTAACAATGCTTCTGTTGATAAAACGAAAGAGATTGCTCAAAGTTTTGCGGGCGTTAGAGTGGTGGATGAGCCTCAAAAAGGGCTAACTAAAGCTCGGCAGGCAGGAATGGTGGCCAGTTGCCACGAGCTTTTAATTTATTTTGATGCTGATACAGTTATTCCGCAGAATTGGTTTTTTGAGCTAGCTGAGATTTATCAAAAAAATCCCGAGCTGGTGGGGGCTTCGGGCCCTTATTACTACGAAAATCTCAATTGTGTTGAACGATTTGTGTATTACGACGCTTTTAATGTGTTTTTTGGCTGGTTGCCGTGGCAAAAAGGTTTTTTGTTGGGAGGCAACTTTTCGGTTAAAAGGTGGGTTTTAGAAAAGATTGGCGGGTTTGATACTAGTATTGCTTTTTATGGCGAAGACAGTAATTTAACTCGCAGGGTGATAGAGCACGGCCCCATTAAAGTGACTAAAAAGTTAGCCGTGGTAACCTCGCCCCGAAGATTTAAATCCCAAGGAACCGTTAAAACATTTTTAATTTATGTGTTAAGTTTTCTCTCGGAGTTTGTTTTGCGACGCCCAATGACCACCAAACACAAAGACATCCGCTAGAGAAGCAACTAAGCCCCCTGTCATTGCGAGCGACTAAAAGGAGCGTGGCAATCTCATAGCCCTGCGAATTTGACTTTTCGTATATTCTATGTTATCGTGAAAATGTTTCACAAAAGCTTGATAAGCGTTTTTTTATTTAGGAGGCTAAAATGGAAAGGAAAAAGGCCCTGATCGTTGATGATGAAGAGGTATTGACTAGTATATTAGCTCTTTTGCTATCGGAAGATAGTTGGGAGGTTGAGATTGCCCAAGACAGTTATGACGCAATTGACAAACTCCTTGCAGAAGAGTTTGACCTTTTTATCACTGATCTCCAGATGCCCGAACTCTTTGGGCATAGGATCTGGGAGTGTGTAAAAAACCAAAAGCCGGACATAAAAACCAAAGCCATTATTTGTAGTGGTAGACCCGGCGAAGACGGGATCTGTAACTACAAAGATTATGGTTTTGATGGCAGGCTAGCCAAGCCTTATAGAGTGGATGAGCTTTTTGAGCTGGTTCATTCTATTTTTACATCAGAGCTTATTGAGCAAGGGGTGTAGACAAAAAACTGATTTTAAAAAATAAAATCAGCTTGGTAAGGGGTAAATATAGATAGGAACTTGGCAAGGTCCCTATCTTTTTTTATACAAAAAAATAAAAAGAAAAAAGGATGTTGAA
>JAPLWD010000031.1 GCA_026396775.1 Candidatus Gribaldobacteria bacterium | reverse complement strand
CTCAATTCATCTAGCTGACTTTGAATAGTGGTTGTTTGAGACTGATGAAACCATAAATCGAAACTAGCTTCATTTTTAATAAGGGGGCGTTTTTCGCTATCGTAAATTATGCCTCGGCTGGCCGATAAGTAAGCCACCATAAACTGATTATTGTTGGCTTGGGCTTGAAATTTTTCAAAAGATTGAATCTGCAAAGTAAAGGCAACAAAGAGCAAAACTAACACCACCGAAAGCACTAAGCCCCATAAAAACCAAAAAGCCCTTTTTCTTAAAGGAACCTCTATTTTCCTTTCCCAAATTTCTGAAGACTCACTTTTCCCTCTTATCAATTTATCCAAAAAAATATCTTCAATCTCAATTTCTTGGTAACCGTAAGTGTTCTTCTTTTTTTTAAAAAGAGGCATAGTTAAAGTTATTTTTCCAGAGTAATTTTCCTAAAAATGTCAAAAGTAAATAACCTAGCAAATTAGAAACTAAAGTAAGAAAAAGGGCTAAAATCTGAAGGCCATCCCATATTTTAGCTGTTAAAATTACAACAATGATTTGGTTGATTAAGAGATAAATTATAAAAGCCAAAATAAAGAGTATAATTTTGCTCGGCAGAGTAGTTTGAATAGACCGAGAGGCTTTTTTGGTTAAATAAGAGACTAAAGCTAAAATTAAAATTGAAGATCCAAAAAACCCGACTGTCCAGGAATCTAAAAATAATCCGCCCCACACCGAGGCTTCTAGCCCCCAGTTTTTTTTGCTTTATCTTAAACTTAAAATAAAAACCAAAATAAAGACTAGGTTTAAGTTTAGACCCAACAAGCTAATTTGCCCTAAAAAGCTCTTAGCTAAAAGAGCTAAGATAAAAGAAGCTAAAATAATTAAAAATCTAAAGAGGGTCTTCATAAAGGGGGAAGTCTTTAATAATTAAAACATTTTTAAGCATATTTTGAGTAAAAGCGGGCAAGATACTCCCCTTTTGATAAGGTTCAGCATCATTTTTTTCAACTGTGGCCACCGTGCCAACGAGAATATTTTTTGGAAAAACGTTACCTAAAGCCGTGGTTAGAGCTAGGTTTCCTTGATTAATGGTAATTTCTTTAGGGATATATTCAAAACTAAGATTAAGATTGTTATTGCCTCTAGCAATGCCCGAAGGTTTTTTGTCGGTTTGAATTTCAATGTTAAAACTAAATTCAGCATCAGTAATTAGCATCACTTTTGAAAAGTTGTTTAAGGTTTCAGTGATAACCCCCACTAAGGCGCCTTCGGGGTTAATCACGGGCATACCTTTTTTCAAACCAGTGCTAGTACCTTTGTTAATAGTTAAAATATCTCGGTTTAATTCACGACTTACAATATCAGCTGTTTCCATCTGCCAGTTTTGATTGTTTTTTAAATCTAAAGCTGTTTTTAAAGTTTGATTTTCATTTTTCAGAGAATCTAAGTCAACTAATTGGGTTCTAAACTGGGTATTTTCTTGAAGTAATTTTTCATTTTCAGCTCTATTCTTTTGGCTATTAAATAAAGCGCTAAAAAAGTTTTTAGTTCCCCCTCCCCCATTCCACAAGGATTTTTGTAATGGCGCAGTTAAACCTAAAAAACCATTACTCCAAAACTTCCCGCCAAAAATCACTATGAGGATTACAATTATTGTAATTAAAATATAGATTATAGCTTTCTTTTTCATAAATTTATTATAGCTTTATTCTACTAAAAAACGCAAACCCCCACCTAAAGTGGGGGCTAAAATTCAATGCTCTGGCGGCGGCTACCTACTTTCGCGCTAACGCACTATCATCGGCCTTGGAGTATTTCACTTCTGTGTTCGGAATGGGAACAGGTGGGACAACTCCAGTATAACCGCCACCACAACATTTAATTCTTGACTATAGTGCTTTTTAAAAAATAAATTGCTTAGTAAATAATAATTAACACTGATTGCTGGCTGAAGGATCTATTAGTACTCCTCGGCTTAAAACATTACTGTTCTTACACCTAGAGCCTATCAACCTCATAATCTCTAAGGGATCTACGAGTCCTAATCTTGGAGTTGGCTTCGCGCTTATATGCCTTCAGCGCTTATCCTAAACCAACGTTAGCTACCCAGCAGTGCCGCGGGCGCGACAGATGGTACACCAGAGGTTAGCTCCGGAGGGTCCTCTCGTACTACTCCGAACTCTCCTCAAGACTCAAGCGCCTGTAGTAGATAGAGTCCGTCAATCTGTTACTTTATGATCAAGCCTAGATTTTTCTGTACGCTTGGTGATCAAGAATTTCTCCTTGATTCTGCATATCGCTATGCAGTTCGGACTATATCTTACTCTTTAAGCCTTGACGGCTAAGAGCTCTAGCGTATAGTCTCTGAGGTTCCCAATTTTATGCGATTTATAGCGGTTTGGCCATTTTTACCCAGATGCAGTTTTTTCTTAATGAGATCAACTGCTTGGGAAAACTTATCAAACTGTTTATATTTAACAAACAAATGATGTGTTGTGAAAAAAGGCTTAATAATTTCATCCAGACTTTTAATATCTTTTACAATATAGACAAAGGTGTGACCCTTGTCAGAGTTGGACTTAACATAGCCACAGCCAAAGAATTTTTTGATTTCGTATAAAATCTCTTTTTCCTTTTGGCTGATTTTAAATTCACAAGCAATTCTATTGGTGGCAAGGATATAAAAACATCCTTCGCCATCGACTAAACCACAGATATAATCTGGGGTTATTTGTTTGCGACGCAAGAAATTGGTTACCTGCTGATTGTCTGCACCGGATGCATTTTCACTGATCATAATTTTATTATTGTCTTGCTTTAATTATAACCGAGTAGCACCGGATTCACCAGAGTTTCCAGCATATAGCTAGATTTATAGACAGCAAGACTTTATTGTTTACTGTCTCACGACGTACTGAACCCAGCTCACGTACCACTTTAATGGGCGAACAGCCCAACGCTTGGGAGCTTCTCCACCCCCACGCTGTGGTGAGCCGACATCGAGGTGCCGAACAGGGCCGTCGATATGAACTCTCAGGCCCTACTAGCCTGTTATCCCCGGGGTAACTTTTGGCCGATTATCTCCCCTAATCCTATGACTCGGGGTCGGTTCACTAAGTTCTACTTTCGTAACTGCTCGACTGGTAAGTCTCGCAGTAAAGCTGGCTTATGGCTTACTTTTTAGGAGAAAAGCGCCCCACTTAAACTACCCGTCAGACACTGTTCCAGGCACGTAAATAATATCCAATTAAAAAACTGGATAGCATTTACGTGCCCGGTTAGAACAAAGATTCTGAAAGGGTGGTGTTTCATTGGCGGATCAGCCCACTCCGAGAAGTGAACCTCATATCCTACCACCTACTCTACGCATCCAAAACCAAAGCCCAATATCAGACTATAGTAAAGCTCCCGGGGTCTTTTCGTCTAGCTACAGGTAACCCGCATCTTCACGGGTATTGCGTTTTCACCGGGTACCTCCTTGAGACAGTCTCCAGATCGTTATGCCTTTCATGCGGGCCGGAACTTACCCGGCAAGGGATTACGCTACTTTAACACGGTCAGAGTTACCGCGGACGTTCACTGGAGGCTTGGAACAGTGAGCATGGCCGAACTTGCGTCCAACCACACCCCCATTTTTAACACTCCAGCACTGGTCAGGCTTCAGCTCCTATACATCCTCTTACGAGTTAGCAGGAACCTGTGTTTTTGTTAAACAGTCGCCTGGAGATCTTTAGCTGTGGCCGTCATAAAGACGGCAGGCCTTATCGCGAACTTACGGCCGCTATTTTGCCTAGTTCCTTAAGGAGGTCTAGCCCGTTCACCTTGGCACACTTACGCCTACCCACCTGTGTCGGTTTTCGGTACGGATCC
>JAPLWD010000003.1 GCA_026396775.1 Candidatus Gribaldobacteria bacterium | reverse complement strand
CCTTCAAAGTGCCATCAAAAACCCGATCACCAACCTGCAATTTAACCCCCCCTAGAATCTTTTGATCTACCAACAATGTAAGTTTAATTTTTTTAGCTAAAATTTTCTCTAAAGTTTTATCAATCTTTTCACTTTGCTGATTTGTTAATTTTCGACTAGTGGTAACCTCAACTGTCAATTCACCCTCTTTTTTACTGGCATATTCTTGAAAGTCAGATGTAATATCGTTAACTTTGTTTGCCAAACCTTTCTTAACCAATAAACCCGCCAAAGATTCTAAATGTTTTTTAAGCTCGCTTTCATTTTTAGCCGAATGGCTAACCTCATATAGCAAACGACCGTATTGCTTAGTTATTTTTTTAGAATTAGCCATAGCCTTAAACCTTTAAATCAATTTCAGCTTCGCTCAAAGATTTTTTAATAATTTCAGCATCTAACTTATCGTTAACTGTTTTTTCTAAAACCTTGCTCGTGGCCAAAACCACTAAATCAACAATTTCCCCTTTAACTTGCACTAACATTTTCTGCTTTTCAGCGGTTAATTGTTTTTGGTTATCCTCTAACAGCTTCTGAACTTCTTTTTGAGCTTGTTCTAGCAACTGCCCTCTTTCTTGAGCCACATCTTTTTCCATTTCTGCTAAAATTTGTTGGGACTTTTGGCGAGCCTCTTGAATAATAACTTGCTGTTCTTTTTGAGCTTGTAACAGCTTTTCCGCACTCTCCTTGGCATCAGCTAAACCTTTTTCAATTACCTTAGTTCGCTCTTGTATTTTTTTACTTAAAGGCTTTAAAGCAAAATACCACAAAACTACCACCACTATGCCAAAATTAAATAGTTGGGCCAGCATCAATTTCCAATCTAAGTGAAAAGTTTCAACGATTGGGTTCATAATGTTTAAATATCTTAATTACGAAATAGTAAAAGCCACCACCAAAGCATAAATAGCGATAGCCTCTGCAAAAGCCGCACACAAAAGCATTGGAACTAAAATTTTCCCAGCAGCCTCTGGGTTTCTACCAATCGCCTCCATTGCCTTAGCACCAATCATACCAATTCCTAAGCCCGGACCGATAGCACCAACCCCAATAGCAATAGCTTTGGCTAACATTGTTATTTCCATATCAAATTATCAAGATATAACTCCGAGTCTAAAATCAGTTTCTTTGATTTCAGCCCCTTGAAGTTTATCTTGTTTAAAATTTTTAATTTTTAATTTTTAATTTTTATTGAATTTCCAATGATTTAACTTTAAATTTTAAAAATTAGTCATTGATTAAAAATTAAGAATTAGAAATTAAAAATTATTTCAGTGGGCTTCCTCATGGCTATGTGACATCATGTTTAGAAAAACTAAAGCTAAAATTGAAAAAATTAGAGCCTGAATTAATCCCACAAATAATTCCAAAAATAAAAATGGAATGGGGGTAAAATAGGCAAAAATAGAAGCCATCACCCCTAGCAAAATTTCTCCCGCAAATACATTGCCAAATAACCGCAACGACAACGAAGCAGTTTTAGCTAATTCCCCCACTAATTCAACTACCCCTACAAAAAATTGAATCGGATTAACTAATAAAACCTTGAAGTCTTTTTCTTTCCAAATTTTACGGGGTATTTCTAAAATCAAATTAATGGGAATAAACTTGTTGATATGTTTCCAAGCCCCCGTATAAACTACACCAACAATATGAGTAGCCACCACCACCATAATTGCTAAAGCCAAAGTCATATTCAAATCCGCCATCCCGCTTCTAAAAAATGGTACGAACAAGCTCTGCCCATCTTTACTCTCTATAAGCCCAATCGAGCCTACTCCAGGTAAAATGCCCAAAAAATTATTCACTAAAATAAAAAAGAACAACGGCAAGACCAAGGGCATAAACTTTAAAGTTTTTTCTCGCAAGCCCGTAATTGAATCAGCCAGATTTAAAGCCCCCTCCAAAATCATTTCTATTACATTCTGAAAACCCTTGGGGATCAAAGCTATTTTTTTCCGAATTAAAATTGCAATAACCAAAATCACTAACACCGCCACCCAGGAATTAATCAGCGAATTAACCACTGTAAAATCTTTAATCTGAAAAATCGGTTCAGCCGTAATTGACATTTCTTGTGCCATAGTTATTTCTTGCCTTGGTTTTCAAGGTCTTTAATAAATTGCCGGCTTTCTTTCACAATCCCAACGCAAGTACATATAAACGCCACCATCAAACAGCTAAAAAAAATCCACGGCTTGGTTTGATATTTTTGATCCAACCATTGCCCCACCAATAAAGCTATCACAATGGGGCCAATCAGCCACCCCGACAGCTGAAAAAATAACTGTAATCCTTGCCTTTGGAACTCTTTATTGTCTGATTTTTTTGGTTCAACCATAAAAAAATTCTTTCACCTCTTCGCGAAATGCTTAATTATAGACCAACTCCACCAAAATTCAAGCCCCCCATACTCACTCTCACAGCAACCCTCTACTCTTGTCATCCCCCTGTCATTGCGAGGAGTGTAGCCATCCGCCAGCTGGCGGAGGCGAAGCGACGAAGCAATCTCGTAGTTTG
>JAPLWD010000040.1 GCA_026396775.1 Candidatus Gribaldobacteria bacterium | reverse complement strand
TTGAATAATTTGTATACAAATATCTGCATGGTCAAATAGCGAAGAAAATAGGTTATCAAACTCACTAAACAACATACTTTTTTCATTAAAAGCTATTTTTTCGATGAGCTGTGCGGCAGATAACCCTTTTTCAACACTTGATAAATAGTAGGCCACCCCACCAGTTACCAGATAAAGCAACAAGATTTGTTGATTCTTTATCTGTATCCCTAAACTATTCAAATAAGCTTTTGTTTCTTGTAAATTAAAAGGTTCTAAACATATCTTTTTGGTAATGCGGTTATGCAACCCACCTTTGTTATTAATTATCTTATTAATGATCCAAGAAGCGCTTGAGCCACAAATAATTAGCTTAATCCTTACATCACTAGACCAATATTGATTCCAATAATAATCTAGATTCTGTAGCAATCTTGATCTTCTTGTTGCCATCCATGGAATTTCATCAAAAAATAATACTATCTTTTTTGCTTGTACCTTCTCTAAAGTATTTGTTAGTAATTTGAAAGCCGCGTCCCAAGTTTTCGGTGTGGCTAAAGCAGCACCATTATAAAATGTTTTACCCACCTGGTCGCCAAAATGAGCTAGTTGCTCTACAAAGGTTCCATTCTTGGTTCCAGTTACATTAAAGAAAAGGCCCTTCTTATCTTTAAAAAACTGCCGAATTAAAAATGTTTTGCCAACTCTTCTTCTACCGTAAAGCGCCAAAAATTCAGGTTTATTCGATTCGTACATCTGCTGAAGAGTCTCTACTTCTTCTTCCCTACCCAATATATCTATGGATTTCTTCTTTTCTGTATTAGTGCTCATCTTATGATGATATTATATTTAGAGCACTAATACAATTATTTCTTCTAGTAATCTTTGTATGTCTCATTCATATTACGAACACTAAACTAAAAATTACAACAATAAGCCCACTATAACTAAAATTAACTTATTACAATTAAATAAATAATATCTTCTATGGTATCATAAAATATTTGTTGACACGTATTTTTGATATATGTACTATCATTTACATATCAAAACATCAAAAAAACAAAAGGACTATTAAATATATGGCTAAACAACGTTGGACAAGTTCAGATATAATAAAATTGTTTAAAATGAATGAGAGAATAAGCAAACAAACATTATTAAATGCTGAAGCTAGAGGAGAGATTCCCACAGCAGAAAGAATACCAAGGGGAAGCGTTTCTGCGAGACAGTGGAGAATAGACCAACTACCTGAAATAGGAAAAATTTTTGGCTTCCTAAAGCCTCCTAAGGAACAAAAAATAATCTGTGTGTATATACCCAAAGGCGGGGTTTTTAAGACTACCCTAAGCTATAACTTGGGCAGAATTTTAGCTTTAAATGGAATAAAAACTCTTTTCATCGGGGTAGACCATCAACGATCTCTAACTAAGTACGCTATCCCTTCTGCTAAAATAAACTCTTTAGAAGACTTGTCTAAAATGCAGCAAATTGGACTATACCACTATTTTTTTGAAAAAATTCCATTAAGTGAAATTATTCAACACACAGATTTACCAACGCTAGACGTTTTGCCAGAAACATCTAACCTCAATTTTTTTGCACAAAGACTTACGCCAGAAACCAGAAGAGAATATTTTTTTAAGGATAAATTAATACCAAATCTTACAAATTATCAAGTAATTATATTTGACAACAACCCTGGTTGGACAGAGCTAGTTAAAAACTCCCTTGTTGCCTCTAATGTACTTTTAGCTCCCATTGGATGCGAAGCTGAAGCTTACAGCGCCGTAACAGAGCATTTATACACAATTGAGGAATTTAAAAACACAATTAAAGCAAATTGGGAATGCTATTTGATCCCAACAAACCTAAAAAAGGACAGCTTAAGTCAAACATTTTATGGTAAATACCTGGACCTGTATAAAGACAAGATAATCTCATCACCAATTAGGAATACTGTGAAGGGACAAGAAGCTAGGATCTTAGAATGTAGCATTTTTGAATATGACCCAACCTGCCCTCTTGCGCAAGATTACTATGAATTAATTATTGAACTATGGAATAGAATGGGAAGTTAACATGGCATTAAAAAAGGAAGCCGTAGAAAAATTTTTTAAAATTTCTCAACAACATGCAAATGCACAAAAAAACTCACAAGCTATTGTTGAGAAAATGGATAATTATAGCTTAGAAAAAACTCCACACAAACCTAACACAAATTCAACACAAATCTTACACAAACTTAATACAAATCTTACACAAATATCTAACACACGCCTTGAACAAACAAAAAAACCTAACACAGAATCTGACACACAAATACACACAAATTTAACACAAATCTCACACATATCTAACACAAATACACACAGCAAGCCGTCTTTTGAAACTCTTGTTGGAAACTTTAAAAAAATAATTTCATACATCTATAATCAGTGTAAATTT
>JAPLWD010000035.1:2266-6546 GCA_026396775.1 Candidatus Gribaldobacteria bacterium | reverse complement strand
GCCGCCATTAGAGAGGGGGCGATGGCTTTTTTGAAGAGAGAGTATAAAACCATGGCCATTGCGGGTCTGGTTATTTTTATTTTGTTGTGGGTGTTTTTAGGGATAATGATCGCTTCAGGATTTTTAGTGGGAGCGGTTTTGTCGGGATTGGCTGGATTTATTGGAATGCTGGTTTCAACTAACACTAATGCCAAGGTAGCTGAAGCTTCTAAACAAACTCTCAACAAGGCTTTTAATTTATCCTTCAGGGGCGGAGCAGTTACTGGGTTTTTAGTGGTTGGTTTGGGGCTTTTGGGCGTATCGTTGTTTTGGTTAATTACCAAGGACTTAAAAGCTTTAGCTGGTTTGGGCTTTGGAGCTTCTTTGATTTCGGTTTTTGCTCGCTTGGCCGGTGGTATCTATACTAAAGCGGCCGATGTGGGAGCTGACTTGGTAGGTAAGGTTGAAAAAGGCATCCCCGAAGACGATCCACGCAACCCTGCTGTAATTGCTGATCAGGTGGGCGATAATGTGGGCGATTGTGCAGGGATGGCCGCTGATTTATTTGAAACCTATGTAGTAACCATTGCAGCCACCATGATTTTAGGAGGGTTACTTTTTGCTAGCGCCACCGCTATTGTTTTGCCTTTAATTTTAAGTGCTTTGTCAATTATTGGAACTATTATTGCCACCTTTTTTGTACGCTTGGATAAACAGAAAAATATTATGGGGGCAATGTATCGAGGGGTGGCGGTTTCGGCTATTATTTCAGCCATTTTGTTCTATCCGTTTATTTCTAGGTATGCTGGTGATTTAGATTTAAGCCCTTTGCAACTTTATATTCCTAGCTTAATTGGGCTTTTATTGGCTTTTGCTTTATTTTTAATTACTGATTATTATACCTCCAAAAAACACCAGCCCGTTCAAAAAATTGCTCAAGCTTCACAAAGCGGACATGCCACTAATGTGATTATTGGTTTGGCAGTTGGGATGGAATCAACTTTTTTACCAGTGATAGTTATTTCGGGAGCTATTTTAGCTAGCTATTGGTTAGCGGGAATCTATGGGTTAGCTATTTGTGCTGTGTCTTTATTATCTTTAACCGGAATGGTGATTGCAATGGATTCTTATGGGCCCATTACCGATAATGCCGCTGGTATTTTAGAAATGGCAGGCGAAAGCAAAGAAGCCAGAGAGTCAGCGGATGCTTTAGATTCGGTGGGTAATACTACTAAAGCGGTTACTAAAGCGGTGGCTATTGGATCTGCGGTTTTGGCCGCCTTAGTTTTGTTTGCAGCCTATACTCAAGAAATTATTAACTCGGGAGTTAATTTACTTTTTTCTTTGTCAGAGCCTAAAATTTTAGTTGGTTTGTTGTTAGGCGGTTTATTACCTTATCTAGTAGCTTCTTCGGCTTTAAGAGCGGTTGGTAAAGCGGGCGGTAAGGTAGTGGAAGAAGTTAGAAGGCAGTTTCGTGAAATTCCAGGCATTATGGAAGGAACAGCCAAACCCGAATATGGAACTTGTGTGGATATTGTAACTAAAGCTTCAATTCAAGAAATGATTTTACCCACCGTGATTATTGTGGTAGCCCCAATCTTGGTCGGATTTTTATTGGGAGCTGAAGCCTTGGGTGGGTTGTTGATTGGTTGTATTGTAACTGGATTTTTTGTGGCGGTTTCAATGGCCACGGGTGGTGGTGCTTGGGATAACGCTAAAAAATACATTGAAGATGGCAACTTGGGTGGCAAACACAGCCCGGCTCATCAGGCTGCGGTAACTGGCGACACGGTAGGAGATCCATATAAAGACACGGCAGGCCCAGCCATCAACCCCATGATTAAGGTGGTTAATATTATCGCCTTGCTAATTATCAGCTTACTTTTGAAATAAATTTTTTCAATAAGGAATAGATAGAGCAGTTAAATTGTTGAGGTTATATTTGCAACCAATATGGGGAAAGAAGAAATAATTGAAATGGCAGAGGAGTTGGCCGAAAAATATAACCCTAGGGGGTTGTCGCCATGACCTTGAAATAAAATTGGTTTCTGAAAAGGCGATTGCTAGGCCGAATGTGTCGGGAGTGATTTTTTTTGACATACCCAAAGAAAAGTTTTTTATATTTATCAACCAAGACAAGCCATTAGAGCGTCAGCACTTTACAACGGCTCATGAAGTAGGCCATTATTTTCTGCATCAAGACATTATTAAAAGTAAAACAATTATCATTGATGGAGATGACTCGCTAGATGGATCAGCGATGCTTTTTCGTTCGGATGTAGATGTTGCTACTAACATTGAAAGAGAAGCCAATAATTTTGCTGCCACCTTAATTATGCCCGAAAAGTTTGTTAAGAAAGCGTGGGAAGCCTTGAAAAGCGTGGAAGAATGCGCTAAGGTTTTTAATGTGTCTGTTTCGGCTATGGCTATTCGATTGGAAAAATTGAGGATTTTAAAAGTTTAAAGCCATATGGTTATTCCAGCAGAAGATATTGATAAAGATATGGCGATAGCCGAAGTGGCAGAAGATGAACACGATCAAGAATTAATTGAGAGGCTTTTAGGGGATGGGCATCTCCAGATTAGCAGGCTAAGTGACCCTGAAAGCGTTGACCAAAAAATAGAAGAAATAGAAGCTCGCAAAAAAGAAATTGAAAACGAGGCTTTAGTTCAGAATATCAAGTTGAAAGGTGAAGCTTTCAATCGGCTGTTTTTATTTCTAGCGATTGAAACGGCATTAGTTTTTATTTATGGTTTTTTACAGGCCATTAATTGGCCACACGGTTTTAAACTAGAGGAGTGGAGTTTTAAGCTTTTGATAGTTGCCACCATTACCCAAATGGCAGTTAAGCATTTGTTTCCCTCGAAAGACGACAATCAACCACCAGTCAACAATGAATAAAGGATAATAGTGTCAGACATATGTTTGATACTGAAATTTGCTATTCAATTACCAATATGCTAGAGAAATTCGAAAATTCAGTAACTAAACAGGCCGATAAAGAGATCAATCCAAAGGTGGAGTTAGAAAAAATTCTCGTTAAATATAAGCGATGCAGTCTTGTTGATATACCAGATGACGAATTATCTGCGATTGGTTATGAAAAGATTATTAAAAAAATTGTAGATCAGGAAGATGTTGTAACGATAAAGCCTATTGGTTATTCTCAAAAGAAACAAGAAGAACATGAGAGCAAGCTAGCCGAAAAGATTCGTCATACTCCCTTTGGTCCAATAGAGGTGTTTTTATCTAAAAAAGAGATAAGTTCGCGGAGGTTGTCTCCGGCAGAGTTTAAAGCCTTAGAGACAAGGATACGCGAAATAGAGTATCTCGCTGAACTTCCAAATCTTGAACTATATGTGGAAAATGAATATTTTGAAAGAATGGTTTCGGAATACAAAGGATCCCCCCTAGCTTTTTTGAGAGATAATTTTTTGGAATTTATTGAATCTAGTAAAGTCAACTTTGGGGCGGATCGAAACAACCTATCTTTTGATATTTTTAGTAGTGATTCTTTGCTTTCGTTAATCACTTGGGGGGTGAATAATTTTTCTGAACGAATCAGAGAGATGAGCGATTATGATAGAGATGAGCATGGCGAGATTTTTTTATCTGCCCAAAAGGCTCTTAATTATTTTGAGCTGTTAGAAAAATCAAAAGGTTTTTTTTCGGATTTACCGGCTTTTGAGAGAATATGGCAAGAACACTTGAATTATCCATATTTAGAGATGCATGATTACGATCGCAAGGAGAGTCCTCAAATATTTAATTATTGCCGAAAGAATAACTTAGTAACCTGCCAGGATGTTATCGTTAATCTTTTTGCGACTTATCTTGAAGGTAAACATTTACCGGAAGTGGCCAAAGAGGTTAGGGATGCTAAAAATATAAAAGAGATTAATAATTTATTAATTACTGAACAAAAAAATTTGCCTCGCGACTGGGTTGAAAAAGAGAAGAGGTTGAAGGAGAGAATAAAACAAGCCACTATTGAGGAGAAGAAAGAATTAAGTAGCCAGCTAAAAGATATTCAGGAAACCAAAGAGGGTAGAAAAAAAATACTTTTGGGCCTAGAGCAATTTTTTTCTTCCCCTGCTATAGCTGTTCAGTTTTTCAATAGAATAATTAAAGAATTGCAGGATTGCCTAGTTCATAAGGGCGATAAGGTAGAAGTTGATTTTTACTTAGACGCTTCAGTTGATGCGAAATACGATAAGGATCCAGGTCAAGTAAGCGGTGACTGCACTAAGGGAATGCCTCTACCATTTTTAGAGTCAAATTACGCTTATAATGTTAAAGT
>JAPLWD010000035.1:0-2247 GCA_026396775.1 Candidatus Gribaldobacteria bacterium | reverse complement strand
TTTGAAGGCAATGGCGAGGCACGCAAACATGTTGGCAATTAATACCTCCTTGAAACCAAGGAACTTGCGTCAGATAAAAAAGTTTGGCATTTTGATGCTATTCAAGTACCACGTTCAAATGTGGATTGGGAAATGGCGGTTGAGGCAATAATAGGTAGAATAGCTCAGGAAGCAGAAAGGAAGGAAATAGATTTTATTACTGTTAATGAACAATCAATGTCAATTTCTAACTACGACTACATTAGGGAAGCTGTTGATAGGTTTTGGCTCAGACAGGGTCTAGGAACGATTGATGTTGGTATCCCAGAAGTGAAACAAAGGGGTTATTCCTCTTTTCAGGGTGATGGTTCAGCTAAAGTGCTTTGGAAAAGATGAATGAAATTTAATTTTTAGTAAGCAAGAGTTTGGTGATCCTAAAGTTGTTAATCGCTAGTTTGTTGTGTTAAAAGTTATAATCTAACTAATATGGAGAAAGAAATTAAAAAAATATCAGAAACTAAAATAGAGATTAAGTTTGTTTTTGCTTGGGGAGAATTTAAGGATTATTACGAGCAAGCTTTAAGTAAATTAAATCAAGGGATTACTTTGGATGGTTTTCGGCCAGGTAAAGCACCCAAAGAAGTAGCCGAGCAGAAATTTGGCGAAGCTCGTATTTTAGAAGATGCGGTGGATTTAATTTTAAAAGACAAGTATCCCGCTTTTGTGATTGAGAACAATTTAGAAGTGATTGGCCAGCCGAAAGTGGAAATTTTAAAACTAGCACGGGGCAATGATTTTGAATGCAAAGTAATAGCCGAAGTTTTACCAGAAATTAAATTGCCCGATTACGCCAAAATCGCTCAAGGCGTTAAAAAAACCGAGGTAGTTGTGGAAGAAAAAGACTTAACAGAGGCTTTAGAATGGATTAAAAAATCCCGAGCTTCGTTTGAAGATCTAGACCGGCCTGCTCAAAAAGAGGATATGGTGGAGGTTAATTATCATAGCCCGCAAATTGAGAATGGCAAAAACTTTGAAGACAAGTTTTTTCTAAGTCAGGGCAAGTTGGTGCCTGGCTTTGAAGAAAAAATTGAGGGGATGAAGGCAGGTGAAGAAAAAGAGTTTGAAATTACTTTTCCGTCAGACTATTTTAAGCCGGAATTGGCAGGGCAAACCGTTACTTTTAATTTAAAAGTAGAGAAAGTACAAAAAGCCAATTATCCTGAGTTAAATGATGAGTTAGCTAAAACCCTGGGAGATTTTGAAAACCTAGATGCTTTGAAAAAAAATGTGATGGAGGGTATCCAGCAGGAAAAAGGGCAGGAATCAAACCAAAAAAGACGGGAAGAAATTTTAGATAAAATTATTCAGCAATCCGAGTTAGCCATTCCCGAAACTTTGCTAACTCAAGAAAAAGCTAGAATTATCCATCAATTAGAGCACGATGTTCAGGAACAACTAGGTCTTTCTTGGGAGGAGTATGCTAATCAGAATTTTAAAGATGAGAAAGAATTGAACGAAAAAATGCACAAGCAAGCCGTGGATAGAATTAAAAGCTATTTAATCGTGAGAGCTATTGGCGAGAAAGAGCAGGTTGAGGTATCGGATATCGAAATTGAGCAAGCTTGTCAGGAATTTTTGAGCCGATACGCCAAAAAGCCGGCTGTGGAAAAAGAAATTGACCTTGAAAGATTAAAAGGTTATTATAAAGGAGTAATCTTTAACGATAAAGTCTTCCAAAAATTAGATAGTTTTTAACACTAATTCAAGTTTATTTTATGCCAAAAAAGAATGTTACAATTGAGGACTTGGCTGTGATGGTTCAGAAAGGTTTTATTGGTGTTGATAAACAATTTGAAGGGGTGTATAAGAAATTTGAAGGAATAGATAAGCAATTTGTAGGAGTGCACAAAGAATTTGATAAGGTTTATAAAAAACTTGATATAATAGACAACAGATTAGATAACATAGATGATAAGTTAGAAAAAATTGAAAAGGTTATACTAAACGACCATAGGAATAGGATAGAGAGACTAGAGGTTGAGTTTTTTAATTTAAAAAATTTTATGATTGCTGACAAATAATTAAAAATTTATTTATTGTATGAATATTATTCCAACGATTATTGAGAAGTCACAACGAGGCGAGAGGGCTTATGATATTTTTTCACGGCTTTTAGAGGAGCGGATTATTTTTTTGGTTGGCCCAGTGAATGACGCTTTGGCTAATTTAATAATTGCTGAAATTTTACTTTTAGCTTCTAAAGATCAA
>JAPLWD010000032.1 GCA_026396775.1 Candidatus Gribaldobacteria bacterium | reverse complement strand
CTTTTAATAATTATTTTAGTTATAGTTATCGGCTACCTATCGGTTAGTTGGGTGGATTGGAGCTTTGGTAAAAAACCTGTTTGGGGAGCCACCTTTAGCCGGATTTATGCCCAATACCTAGGTTTAGATTGGCAAGAAGCCTACTTAGCCACTCTTGATGATTTAAAAATAACCAATTTACGTTTAATTGCCTATTGGTCGGTTTCGGAAATGCAAGACGACAAACTAACCTTTAATGACTTAGATTGGCAAGTTGAACAAGCTCAAAGTAAAAATGTGAAAATAATTTTGGCCTTAGGTCAAAAAGCTCCTCGCTGGCCAGAATGCCACCAACCCGAATGGGCTAATGCTTTGTCGCCGAACCAACAACAAGCTAAAATTTTAGAATTTTTAACTAATGTAATTACTCGCTACCAAAAAAATCCAGCCATTATCGCTTGGCAAGTAGAAAATGAGCCCTTAATTGACTTTTTTGGCAATTGCCCCCCTCCCAACAAAAATTTTCTTAAACAAGAAATCGCTTTAGTAAAATTGCTTGATCCTACTCGCCCAATTTTAGTTACCGACAGTGGAGAACTAAGTACTTGGCGCGAAGCCGCTGGCTTATCAGAGATTTTAGGTACCACACTTTATCGCACAGTTTGGCACCCTTGGTTTGGCATCGTAAAACACTGGCAATATAATCCTTTATTTTACAGACTACGAGCCGAAATGGTTAAAAAATTTACTAAAACCCAAAAAGTTATTATTGCTGAACTCCAAGCTGAACCTTGGGGCACCAAAAACCGCTCATTAACCCAAATGCCAGTATCAGAACAACTCAAAACTTTCAAATTAAGTGATCTTAAGGGCAACTTAGAATTCGCTCGCAAAACCGGTCTCCCCGAAATCTACCTTTGGGGGATAGAGTGGGCCTATTGGTTAAAAACCACCCAAAACGACTCTACCTATTGGGACTTAATGAAGCAAACCGTTTCTCAATAATAAAACAGCCCCCGAAATTAAAAAACGGGGGTTATTTATTTTAGCTCTAGATTTTTTTAGGAGTAGCAATAGGGCTCCCTCCATTTATTATCTACTAATCTTTTCCTAACAGATTCTAGCATAAGCTTTAAGAAACCAGGAATTTTGATTGATTCCTTCAAAAACATAATCAATTTATTACCTTGTTCATCAAAGATAACTATGCTTTTTCCGTCAGTTGCCCTTCTTATAATAATCTTGCCTGGCATTACTTATCCTCCTAATTTCTTATATTTTTGACTTTAATACGATTCTAGTTATCATATTGATACCTTCCTAAAATATTGTCAATTCAATTATGCTAAAAAATATTCTCATTACCAGCCTAACCCCTTATTTTTTAGAAAAAGAAAACACTTGGTTTGTAGAAAATCACGCGATGATTTTAAGTGCTTTAAAAACTCAAGCTTTTTGGCAAGACAATGTTTTGTTTTTAGAAGCTGGTCAAAAAATTGGCATTTCAGAAATCCTCAAAAAAATTGACGAGTTAGGTTATGAAAAAGTTTTTCAAGCGAAAGATCCAGGGGAATTTTCGCAAAGAGGCGGAGTAATTGATATTTTTCCAATTAACCTTAATTTTGCTGTGCGATTAGATTATTTAGGCAACACTTTAGAAAATCTCGAAAAACTGCCTTTAGAAGTTGCCGACGAAAAGCAGGCTAAAAATATTTTAAAAAAACGCCTAAAATCGCAAAAAGTTTTTTCCGATTTAAAGGGGTTAAAACCGGGTGACTACTTAGTTCATCTTGATCACGGCATCGCCCGCTTCCTCAAAATTGAGCAAAGACCAAAAGATCAGGAAGGAGGTTCCCTCCTTCCTGATTCCTCTGACCATTCTGGGAAGGAGGGAACCTCCTTTCTATCATTTTATGTTTTAGAGTATGGTAGTGGTGATAAGCTATATGTGCCAGTGGGGCTAGAGCGTAAATTGTCACGCTATATTGGTTTTGCCGAACCCAAGCTTTCTAGGTTAGGCGGAATCCTTTGGCAAAAAACTAAAAGCCAAATTAAGGAAGGGGCTGAAAAATTAGCCAAAGAGCTTTTAGCGATGTTTGCTGAAAAAGAAATTGCCCAAAGAGACCCTCTGGAAAGAAAAGAACTTTTTGAAAAATTAGACGAAACTTTTGAATATAGTTTGACGCCCGACCAAACCCAAGTGCTCTTAGAAATCACGGCTGATTTAGAACAACCAAAACCAATGGATCGAATTGTTTGTGGGGATGTGGGTTTTGGTAAAACCGAAATTGCTTTACGAACCACCGTAAAATCAGTTGAGAATGGCTACCAAGTGGCCGTAATTACGCCCACTACCATTTTAGCTTCGCAACACTTTAATACTTTTCAAAAAAGATTAACTCAATTACCCTTAAAAATTGGCTTGTTATCCCGTTTACAAAGCGCCTCAGAAAAAAAACGAATTCTAGCCGAATTAAAAATTGGCGCCATTGATATAGTGATTGGCACGCATAGTCTTTTAAGTAAAAAGGTAGAGTTTAAAAAACTCGGGCTTTTAATTATCGATGACGAACAACGGTTTGGAGTGAAACAAAAAGAATTTTTAAGAAAAAACCACCCGTCTTTGGATGTTTTATCTTTATCAGCTACACCAATACCACGCACAATGTATTTAGCTTTATCTTCGTTAAAAAAAATCAGCTTTATCCAAACTCCACCCGAAGGACGCAAAGCTGTGCAAACCTTTGTTGCACCTTTTCACCCCGAAACAATTAAAAAGGCTATTGTTGCTGAATTACAAAGAAACGGCCAAGTTTATTTTTTGCACAATCGGGTGCAAACAATGTTAAATTATCAAAAGTTTTTAGAAACTTTGAACACCAAAGCTCGCATTGGCATCCTACACGCCAAATTGCCCGAAAAAGAAATCATCAAGGTAATGACCGACTTTCAAAAAGGTCAACTGGATGTTTTATTATCCACCACCATCATTGAAAATGGCTTGGATATCGCTAACGCTAACTCGTTGATTGTTGATGATGCCACCCGACTGGGATTAGCTCAAGCTTATCAATTAAGAGGCCGAATTGGCCGTTCTCATCAGCAAAGCTACGCCTACTTTCTCTACCCTAAAGGACAATTAAAAGGTTTAGCCAAGTGCCGTTTAACAGCCCTAAAAGAAGCGGAAGAATTGGGGGCTGGTTATAAAATTGCCATTCAAGATCTGGAAATTAGGGGAGCAGGTAACATTTTAGGCCGTGAACAATCTGGTAGTGTCAACAAAATCGGCTTAAACCTCTACTGCCAAATCCTCTCTGAAGCCGTTGAGAAACTAAAACAACGGGAAATCTAATTCCCGTTGTAAATAATAATTTATTCTTTTTTAATTTTATCATTTCTTTATGCCAAGCACATTAAGGATTTCTTCAACTTTAGCGTTGATGCCGGTAAAATCACCTTCTAAATCAGAAATGTCTCCTGAAATTCCAGAAATATCACCTCGTAAATTAGGTGAAACAAGCCCAAATACACCAGAAACATTTCCAGAAAGCAAAGATACATCTCCAACTAAACCACCAATGTATCCTTTAACTCTTGAAACATCACCCAGCACATAACTTATACACCCAAAGATGTTTGAGATATCTCCCCTTTTGCCAGATATGTCCCCGAAAAGATATCTGGCTTCACCAAAGACACAGCCTGCATCGCCAAACAATCTTACAGTATTGCCTTGTAATCGGTCATTATTTTTAAGAGGTGTATATTTATGAACGGAAAGTTGGGCTACAATAGCTTGCATTGTTGGTACATCTATCAATTCTATTATCTCCTTTTATATTTAGATTTTTAATATGCGATCAATACAAGATTACTCCAAATATAAAAAAATTATAAATTTTGTAAAAATATGATACATTATTTTAATAGTTATCCAATTCAGTCAATCGGTATTAACGATGCTGAATACCCAGCTGAACTAAAAAAAATTCCAGACGCTCCAGTCGTGCTTTATTGGAGGGGCAACTTAGATTTAACTAGCCAAAAATGCTTTGCGATTGTTGGCACCCGCAGGTGTTCAGAATATGGCAAGGAAATTGCTTTTAATTTTGCCAGTGAGCTATCTAGGGCTGGCTTGGTGATTGTTTCTGGCCTGGCCTCGGGAGTTGACACCTGGACCCACAAAGGTGCTCTAGAATCAGGGAAGGGCAGACCTTCCCCTAATTGTCAAACGATTGGGGTTTTGGGGACTGGTTTGTCGGAGAAATGTTTTTTTCCTCAAGAAAATTTAGTCTTGGCCAAAAATATTCTTGAAAAAGGGGGCTGTTTAATTTCTGAATACCCCGAAAATACCCAAGGCTCTAATTTTACTTTTCCTAAAAGAAACCGTATAATTGCCGTAATCTCCCTTGGAGTTTTGGTGGTGGAAGCCAAAGTGAAGTCAGGGGCTTTGATTACGGCTAGTTACGCCCGTAAGTACCATAAAAAGGTTTTTGCTATTCCTGGTAACATCCACTCTCAAATCTCCCAAGGCTGTCATTTTTAAAAAAAAAAAGGAGCTTTATTGACTCAAAGCCCCCAAAACATTCTCAAAGAATTAGGAATAATCCTGATTAAAAAATCACTAATTGAGCCTGTCAACGAAACTGAAAAAATCATTCTGGATTTGCTTGCTCTTGAGGGCAGCTTAACAATTGATAATATTATAGAAAAAAGTCACTTAGATTCATCCGAAGTTTCTT